>JAQGJO010000566.1 GCA_028290595.1 Hyphomicrobiales bacterium
TTTACGGAACCAAGTTCAAGATCATCAACGGCTATAGCGGCGCGGGCACGACCTATCTGGCGCTCGAACGCGGCGAGATCGACGCCACCACTGTTGCCTGGGAAGGGCTTGTCGCCCAGCACAGCGATTGGCTGCGCGACGGCAAGATCAAAGTGCTGGCGACCATCGGCAGCCGCAAATTCACCGGCTTCGAACAAGCGCCGAACATGATCAACCTCGGCAAGACCGAGGAGGACAAGGCGCTGCTCGCCTATGCGGCGCATTTCGCCGATTTCGGCCAGGCGCTGGCGGCGCCGCCGGATATTCCCGAAGACCGGCTGAAGGCGCTGCGGCAGGGGTTCGATAATCTGATGAAGGACAAGGCCTTCCTTGCGGCGATGACCGAGAAGAATGTCGAGATCATGCCGATGACCGGCGCCGACCTGCAGGCCTTCGTCGCGCGCATGGCGCAACGCTCGCCGAAGATCGCCGCGCGGCTGCGTGCGCTGGCGGCGGAATAGGGTTTATGGCCGCCGCGAACTAAGGGCTGTCATCCCCGACGCCTGCGAAGCAGGTGAGCGGGGATCCAGACCTAGCGGTTGAGTATGTCATACAGATCGAGCCATTCGGGATTCGCTGCTTCGATCAGCTTCAGCTTCCATTTTCGCTCCCAGCGCTTTAGCGACTTCTCGCGCGCTATGGCGTCGTTGATGTCTGCGTGTTCCTCGTACCAGACAAGATTGCAAACATCATAGCGCGACGTGAATCCAGGCGTGGCCTTTGTCTTGTGCTCATGGATACGGCTGGCGAGATCGTTGGTCACGCCGATGTAAAGTGCCGTTGCGCTGACTGGAGATGATGTAAACACAGTAGGACCGCTGCATAGAAGCAATCCATATAGACGCCAACAACCAACATCAACGCAGCTGCAACGCTGCCGGATGTCGGCGCCTGGGATGCGCTGAATAATTAGGTCTGGATCCCCGCTCGCCCGCTACGCGGACGTCGGGGATGACACATTGGCCGGCGCCATCAACCCTTCTTGATCACACTATCGCGCAGCAGGTCGCGATTGAGTTCGAGCCCGATGCCCGGCCCTTTGGGAACCGAGATGCGGCCGTTCTTCGGCTCGGGCGCGTTGAGAAACAGGTCGCGCTCCAGGCGGGCATTGCCGAGATGCATTTCCATCATCGTGCCGTTGCGGAAGCCGGCGACGTGATGCAGCGAGAACAACCCGCCGCCGCCCGCATCCGACAAGGGCTTGTTGTAGATCTGCGAGAGGGCCGCGACGCGGCGCGTTTCGGTGAAGCCGCCGTTGTACATGCTGTTGGCCATGACGATGTCGATGGCGTCCGCCTCGATCCATTCGCGGAAACGGCTGGCATAGCCGTCGAACTGGCCGATGGCGATGGGCAGGCGGCCCATGCGGCGGAGATCGCCAAGTTCGCGCGCGTCATTGCCGCGAATCGGGTCTTCGAAGAAGGCGATGTCGATGCCGTCGAGCATACGGCACAGGCGCAGCGCCTGATCGAACGACAGGCTTTCATTGGCGTCGAGCGCCAGGGTGACGCGATCGCCGACGGCGTCATGGACGATCTTGACGCGCCGGGCGTCCTCGGCAATGCCGCCCTTGGCGACGCCGACGAGCACCTTGAGGCATTTGAAACCTTCATCGGCGAGCTTGCGGGCAAGCTGCACAAGCTGGTCCTCGCTGTAGACGCCGAAGCCGAAGGTCACATAGACGGGCACCTCGGTGCGCGCGCCGCCGAACATCTGCGCCACGCTGCGGCCGGTCGATTTGCCGACCGCGTCCCAGATCGCCATGTCGATGCACGACAGCGCCGCCATGCCGGCGCCGCTGCGGATGCCGCGCGGCGTGATCTCGGGCCAGAGCCGCGCATGGATCGCCTCGATGTCGCGGATGTCCATGTTTTTGATGATGGGAAGCAGATCGTGTTCGATGGCGGCGGCGACGCCATGGCCAAGCCAGCGACCGGTCATGCCGAAGCCGCGATGCCCATCGGTCGTCTCGATTTCGCAAATAACGCGAAGGCCGTCGCCGGCAGGCTTTTCGACCAGCGGCAGAACCATCGGCAATTGATGCAGGCTGACTGTGGCGGCAGCGATCCGCATGGGCCGTTCCTCTCTGGAATATCTGGAATTTTTTGAATTGAAGAGTGGTGCGAAGGTTAGCGCAGCTCCTGCAGTATCGAAAGCGATAAATGATCAGTGCTGCTGATACCGATCATGCATTAAGTCCGCTTGATCAACACGGCGTTTCGCGTCAGTCTGTGGTCATGGAAAACCAATCCATATCGATCAGGCGCGCCTCGCTGGACGATATTTCCCAGATCGCGGACGTGCATGCGGCATCGTGGCGCTATGCCTACCGCGGTATCATCCCCGGCCGCGAGCTGGAGAAAATGGTGCGCCATCGCAGTGGCCGCTGGTGGAAGTCGGCGATCCAGCGCGGTGGCGGATTGCTGGTTGTCGATTTCGACGATGTCGTTGTCGGCTATGTCAGCTTCGGCCGTTGCCGCGATGTTTCGGCGCGTTATACGGGCGAGATTTTCGAACTCTATCTGATGCCGGAATTTCAGGGGCTTGGCTTCGGGCGCAGGTTGTTTCGCGGCGCACAGGCCTATCTGGCAAGCCGCGGCTTTCCAACGTTGGTCGTCTGGGCGCTGTCCGAGAACCACATCGCCACGGATTTTTACGAATCGCTCGGCGGCAAGCCGGTGAAGAAGGCGAAGGAATATTTCGGCGCCACTTTGTGCGAGCGGATTGCGTTTAAGTTTGAGGGATGAGCTTGCTCCGGGGGCTTCTCTGTCATCCCCGACACCTGCGTAGCAGGTGAGCGGGGATCCAGACCTAATTGCTCAGTGCAGCGCTGAATGAAGCAGTGCAACATCCAAGCAGCTTGAAAGTCTGGATTCCCGCTCACGCCTTCGGCGCGTCGGGAATGACACCGAGGCGGCGGCTCACCGCTGAAACTGAAACTTCTCGAAGCGGTGCAGCTTGTCTTCGATCAGCGCTTTGTGCGCTGACGCAGTGCCCTTGCCGACCCAGGTCCATTGCTGCATCAGCAGCTTGCGCTTGTCGCGATCGGCCTTGAGGTCGATGGCGGCGACGATGTCTTCGCCGACGAGGACCGGTAAAGCGAAATAACCGAAGATGCGCTTTTCCTTGGGCAGATAGGCTTCGAAGCGATGTTCGTAGCCGAACATTAGTTGCAGCCTTTTGCGCTGGATGATCAGCGGATCGAACGGCGACAGGATGTGGACCAACGTGCGGGCAGCAGGGGGAATGGCGGCAAGCGTTTCCGGCCGTGCCCAATGTTCGGTCTTGCCGGCGTCTTCGACCGCGACCGGCACGAGCTCTCCGCGACGTACTCTCGCCTCGATGGCCTTGCGCACGGCGGCCTTGCGCGGCGCGTCGAGATGGCAGATCGAATCGAGGCTCACCAGCCCCTGCGAGCGCAGCGCACGATCGAGCAGATAGTCGGTGGATTGCTTTGCCGTCGCAGGCCTGGGCGCCTTGTCCCAGCCGAAATGCCGCTCGATCAACTCGTAAGTCTTGAGCATGCCGGCGCGTTCGCTGATCGTCACCACGCCATTATAGAAAGCCAGTTGCAGCGCGCGTTTCGATGGCTTGCGACTGGCCCAGGGATGGTCCTTTTCGACCAGCACGTCGTCGTCGATGTCGCGGATCGAGAGCGCGCCGCCGCTGCGAATGAGGCGGATCACCTTGCGCAGTTCTTCCGGCTTGACGCCGCCATACCAGTTTCGCGGCGCGAGGCGATGATCCTTCATCGCCGCGAGAAAGAACGGCAGGTCGCGCGTCGGCACAAAGGACAGCGCATGCGTCCAATATTCGAAGACGGTCTTGTCGATGCTCTGCGCTTGATGCAGATGCGCGCGCTTGTAGCTGGGGATGCGCGACCACAAAATATGATGATGGCAGCGCTCGATCACATTGATGGTGTCGATCTGCACATAGCCCAGATGTTCGACCGCCTTGCGCGTGGCGTCGGGGCCATCAAAAGGCTTTGCGCCGAAGGGATTTAACGTATCGAGCTTCTGCGCGCGCAACCAAATGCGGCGGCCCTGCGTCTTGGTGAGCGCAATTGGCGTTACGCCGCCGCCTGCCAACCGCGTCATGCCCGGGCTTGTCCCGGGCACCCACGCCGAGACATCGCTGCATGCTGCAAGAAAGCGCATGCATCATAGCTCATCATTTCCTTGCGTTGTTCGCTCGCACGGCGTGGATGCCCGGCACAAGGCCGGGCATGACGGAAAGGTTGCCCTCTCAAAAGATTCTCACTCTCAGTCTTTGCGCTTCAGCAGAAACACCGCCTGTTCGCCGAACATGTTCCACACCCACCAGGGCGCGGTGAAGCCGAGCGGCGCGCCAAGACGGTTGAGCGCGTCGGCGCGTTCGATCTTGACGCCGATCTCGTCGAGGAGGCCGACGAAATCGCGGATCGTGCAGAAATGAATGTTGGGCGTGTCATACCAGGGGTTCGACAGAATGCCCGTCATCGGCATGCGGCCCTGAAACAGCAATTGCAGGCGCAATTTCCAATGGCCGAAATTCGGAAACGAGACGACGGCGCGGCGGCCGACCCGCAACATGTGTTCGAGCACGATCTTGGGATGGCGCGTCGCCTGGATCGTCTGCGACAGGATCACATAGTCGAAACTGTCGTCGGGATAATCGACGAGATCAGTGTCGGCGTCACCCTGGATGACCGACAGGCCCTTGGCGACGCAATCGTTGACGCCTTCTTTCGACAGTTCGATGCCGCGGCCGTCGACGCCGCGCTGCTCGGTGAGCAGCCGCAGCAGTGCGCCATCGCCGCAGCCGACATCGAGCACGCGGGTGTTGCGCTCGACCAGGCCGGCGATGAGCAGATGATCGAGCCTGGCGCTTTGCGTCAGGGTTTCATCGTCGATGTCGGTCAGGCTTGCGGCAGTGGCGGTTACGGCTGTCATCTAGGCGGTGGTCCTG
>JAQGJO010000196.1 GCA_028290595.1 Hyphomicrobiales bacterium
GCCGAGCGAATCGAAATGATGCACGCCGATCCAGGCCGAATACATGTGGATTTTTTCCGCATGCAGGGCCTGTTCGCGGATCTCCAGGATGAACTGTTCCGGCGTGCGTGAAATATCGGTGTAATTATTATCGCTCAGCGTGAAATATCCGAATTCCATGCCTGTTCTCCCTCAAAAAGTCATGTCTATCTATTCGGCAGCAACGGCTTTCATCGTCGTGTGCTTGCCCTTGAAAGCGGGTGCGACGTCTTTCATGAAGCGCTCCATCTGATCAAGCACCATCTGATGCGGCTTGCCGCCGACGTTGAAGTACAAGATCACTTCATCAATGCCGCCGGCCTCGACTTCTTTCAGCGTTTCGATGATTTTCGCCGGCGGCCCGAGCAGGATCGACTTTGCGCCGAGGTCTTCTTCACGCATGCCCTGCAGCACTTCGACGATCTTGTTGAAATAGGCCATGGTCGGCGGTGTCTTGCCGGGCTCCTGATGGAAAGCAGGCAGAGCGGCGCGGCGGAAATACAGCATCTGCCGCTCGCGGGCATATTTCTCTTCTTCCGGCGTGTCGGCAATGTGGATGAAATAGCTGCACATGGCGCGGCCCGGCTTGGTGCCGGCCTTGGCGCACATGTCGCGATATTCCTTCACCGCGGTGCCGAGATCACCGAAGGTCATCGCCGCCGCGAACGGCGCGAAGATGATGTTCAGGCCGCGGCGCGCGGCAATTTCCATGCTGGAGCGCGAGAAGCACGCCATATAGATCGGCACCGGCTTTTGCACCGGACGCGGTGTCATCGCCATTTCGGGGATGTCGTAGAACTGGCCCTTGTGCGACCAGGTGCCCGGCGAATTCCACGCCTTGTCGATGATTTCCAAACCCTCGTCCATCTTCTCGAGCGAGGTCATGTAATCGGCGCCGAAGGGCACATATTCGCGCCGGTCGTAACCACGGCCGACGGCAAAGTCGACGCGCCCGCCCGACAGCACATCGAGCGTCGCCCACTCTTCGGCCACACGCAGCGGATGATGCAGCGGCGTTACCGCGACTGCCGGCGCAAGACGGATGCGGCTGGTCGTCGCCGCCACGTTGGCGAGCACGAGATGCGGGCAGGAATTGACGCCCAGCGAATCGAAGTGATGTTCACCAATCCAGGCCGAATGCATGCCGAGCTTTTCAGCATGCAGGGCCTCGTTGCGGATATCGAGCACGAACTGTTCCGGCGTGCGCGAGATATCGGCATAATTATTATCGCTCAGCGTAAAATATCCGAACTCCATGGCGCTCTCCCCTCCAATGCAGTCGCACGACCGAGGCTTTGGCTCGGCGATAATATGTGCAATTGCACGTATCTTGCCTCAATCCGGCGCGAGACGCAAGCCCCCTCACGAGACTTACGCCGCAATCACAGGCGATCGAGCAAATCTAAAGACGGTCGAGATTGTCGAAAACGCGCTTCAGCATCTCTTTGAAAGCCTTGGCTTCCGCCGGCGTGAAGCCTTCCATGGCGACGGTTTCATAGCGGCCCGCCATCGGCAACAAGCCGTTGCCGACCTTGACGCCGCTTTCGGTCAGCTCGATCTGGACTTCGCGGCCGTCCTCGCCGGAGCGGCCGCGCGAGACCAGACCGTTCTGCTCCATGCGCGAGACCAGGCGCGACAGGGTGGTGCGGTCAATCGTGGTCATGGCCGCCAGTTCCGACATGCGTTGCGGCTGGTGCGACAGGAGCGCGGCCAGCACCCGCCACTCCTGCAATGCCACGCCCAGTTGGCGGGATTCCTGCGTCCAGGCGATGGCGAGGCGCGCGCCGGCCCGATTCAGCAGATAGGGAAGAAAGTTGGCGAGATCAAACATTTCCGTGGCGGGTTCCCGAGCACTATCGCCGGTTACGGCCATGACCGGAAAGTGTCAAGCCGCATGACTCGCGCCGGATGCCTCGCCGCACGACTGCGGCACGGCCGGAGATTGCTTCAGCCTGGATTGCTCAGAATAATGTGGGCATTGGTTTCGATGATTTCCGTGTGGCTGGTGATTGCAGCAGCCGCAGCGTCCGTGTCGCCGCTTTCAATCGCCTTGATGAGAGCCGTATGCAGTTCGCGGGCCTTGCGAAAGCTGTCTTGCATCTGCGAGGCGGCGATATCGAATGGAATGCCGCCAATATTGGCGAATGGCAGCGCCATGGCGCGCTCCAACGCATTGGCAATGAGCGAGCTGTCCGCAAGCTCGAGAATACGTTCGTGAAACTCGATGGTGAGCAGTTTGAACGTTTCGAACACTTGTGGATCCTGCATGAAGGTGTGCTGGATTTCATCCATGCTCGCCAGGATGCGTTTTAATTCCACCATGTCGGAAGGCCTGCCGCCACGTTCTGCAGCAAGCCGGGCTGCCAGCGTCTCGATGGCGCCGCGAAGCCGGATCGCATCAATCACATCACGCAAGGTGAATACCCGCACAAAATAACCCCCGGCAGCATTGCGGACGACCCAGCCTTCCGCCTCCAGCACCTTAAGAGCCGTGCGCATGGGCGTGCGCGACAGACCGAGAGAACGCGCAACCGCGTTTTCCGGAATGCGTACGCCTGGCTGCAGTGTTCCGTCCGTTATCAGGCGTCGCAGGCCTGTGAGCGCTGTCTGTTCGCGAGTCTCAACAGCTTCCGCGACGTCCTGCTTATTGCTTCCTCTCCAGAACATTCAAGAAATCCATTTTCCACAAAATATTGCTGAAAAAATTAAACTCTCCGAAGAAAACCGGCTTGGCTAAAATCCGGCACAATCCACACAAAATCAGGGCGGAACATAAATGGATTCCATTTTCGGGCAAGTCATGCCCCGAAACCCCGCTAAAATTGCTCAACTCCATTAATGGTCCGGTAATAAGCCATTGCTGAAATACAATGGTATACCGTGGTATTTTATTAGATGCCGAAGTATGCGGGGGACTTTATTTCTTCCGGATGGCCAAAAAGATGAACACATCAAGGATTCTCTCATCCGACATACGCGGCGCCTCGGCGGTCGAATTCGCCTTCGTGGCCCCGGTATTCCTGATGATCGTCTTCGGCATTGCCGCTTTCGGCTATGTTTTCGGCATCTATCAGGGAGTTCAACAGATTGCTTCGGAAGCGGCCAGGGCAGCGGTCGCCGGCATATCGGATGTCGAACGCGACACGATCGCGCGCGGCTTTGTCTCGGCGAACGCCAGCACCTATGCGCTGATCGACACCCGCAAGGTGGTTGTCACCACGACCGCAACCGGGGCGCCGGCGCCGGCATTCCTCGTCTCCATCAGCTATGATCTCACCGGCACGTTTCCATACCAGTTTTCCAATCTCCTGCCCCTGCCCAACCCGCGGATACAGCGCACGGCCGTCATCCAACGCGGCGGATATTGAGGATGCGCACGTTCGTTTCGCGACCTGATAGGTCGCTTGCCGGCTTCACGCGGGACCGGCGCGGCTCGACAATCGTCATGGCGAGCATCGTCATTTTCGTGGTGATGGGTTTTGCCGCGCTCGCCGTCGATCTCGGCTCTCTGTTTGTTCAGAAGCGCCGGCAGCAGACCGCCAATGATCTGGCGGCGCTCGCCGCGGCGAGCGATCTGACCCGCGCCTCGGCTGCCGCACAAGCGACGCTGACGCGCAATCAGCTACCGGCGGAAGCAATGAAGCTGGTGGAGGTCGGTGTCTACACGCCGAATGCCGCCCTGACACCGGCCCAGCGTTTCGTGCCCGGCAACGGCCCATCTGCCAACGCAGTCAGGGTCACCTTGCAGAAGGCCTATCCCATCTACTTCGCCAAGGTTTTCTCGGCGCTCCCTCAATCGTCGACTCAGGGCGCGCGCATCAGCGCGGGCGCCTCCAACACGGTCAACGTCAACTCCACAGCCATCGCCGCCGCCAATGCGCAGGCTTCGTTCGCCGTCGGCTCGCGGCTGCTGAGCATCAACGGCGGTATCATCAATGGCGTGCTTGGCGGCATGCTCGGCACCAATCTGTCCCTGACCGCGATGGACTATCAGGCGCTCGCCAACGCCAAGATCGATATGTTCACGTTCAGCGACAAACTGGCGTCGCGCCTCACCCTGACCGGCCTGACCTATTCCCAGGTGTTGAGCGGCAATGTGCAGGTGACCGACGCCCTCAACGCAGCGCTCGATGCGTCGAGGGCCAATCCATCCAACAGTTCCGCCGCAAACGCCGCGCTGGCGCTGATCGTCGCCGCCAAGACCGGCTCTTTCGACAAGTTGAATATCTCCAACCTGCTGTCGGCCGGCGTCTATTCCGGACGCCAGACCAGCCAGGGGCCGCCGGTGAGCGCGTCCCTCAACGCGCTGCAGTTCGTCTCGGCGATGGCGCAAATCGCCAACGGCACCAATCAGGTCGCGGCGTCGCTTGGCGTTTCGCTGCCCGGCATTTCCTCGGTCAGCCTGAAGCTGACCATCGGCGAGCGCCCTGTCGGCACCAGTCTGGTCACCATCGGATCTGTCGGCGCAACCGCCCATACCGCCCAGACACGCGTGCTGCTCTCGATCAATCTGATCGGCACGGGCTCGGCCTCCGTCATCAACCTGCCAATTTATATCGAAGTCGCTAGCGCCACCGCACGGATCACGGCGATTTCCTGTTCGCCCGGCGACATCACCACATCGAGCGTGACGCTCGGTGTGACGCCGGGCATCGTCGACGCCTGGATCGGTAATGTGACGAACGCCGACATGACCAACTTTTCCGTCAAGCCCAATCCGCCCGTGGCGACCTTGGTCAATCTGCTGAACCTTGTGTCGGTCACCGGCCGCGCCCACGCCACCATGAGCAATATGACCGAAACGCCGGTCACCTTCAGCTATGCCGACATCACCGGCGGCGTGGTCAAGACCACATCGACCACCTCCTTCATCACGCCCCTCCTGGTCAGCCTGACCAACGACCTGAAACTCTCGGTGAACGTGCTCAGCATCCTCGGCCTCGGCCTGGGCGGCGGCCTCGACAGCCTGGTGCTGTCGACGGTGATCGGCGCGACCAGCTCGATCGATACTTTGATCTCAGGCCTGCTCAACGCGCTTGGCGTCAGCCTGGGCCAGGCGGATACGTGGGTGACGGGCATCCGCTGCGGCAATGCGGTGCTGGTGAATTAGTCCTCCTTCGCTAAAGCTTCGGACGGCAGGCCCTCCGTAGCCTTGGCGAAGGAGGGGCAGGCCCCCAGTCCTGCGAAGCGCAACG
>JAQGJO010000211.1 GCA_028290595.1 Hyphomicrobiales bacterium
GCTCATTATCGTTTCGCTTCAACCTTGGTGTATCATTCCCGCCAAGCGAAGCGCAGAGCGGGAATCCAGGGGCAACGTAACGGCGCAACATTGTGCCCTTAACTCCTGGTTTCCCGCTCGCGCCTGCGGCGCGTCGGGAATGACAAACCGTGGTGATCCTCCACTTCCTTAGTTTTTGGCCGGATGCGCCTTCACCACCTCTTCGTTGATCTCGGTTCCCCAGCCCGGCCCTTCCGGCAGAACGAACTCCCCGTGCTCGATCTGATAAGGAACCGTCAGCATGTCGGCGCGCCAGGGCACCTCGTCGACATCGAGTTCGAAAATGCGGAAATTGGGAATGGCGGCGCAGAAATGCGCGGCGATCACGCTCGACAGCGGGCCATTGAAACAATGCGAGGCGACATTGACCTCGGCTGCATCGCACATCGCCGCCATGCGCAGGCTCTCCGGCATGCCGTTATACTGCACGTCGATGATCGCCACATCGGCGCTGCCCTGATCGAGAAACGGCTTCAGCGCTCGGCGGCCGAGAATGGCTTCGATGGAGGCGATCGGCGTCGTCGTCGAATTGCGGATGCCCGCCAGCACCGCCGCATCGTAAACATCCATCTCCAGCCATTCGAGGTTGAACGGCTCGACGGCTTTGGCGAAACGGCGGAAGCCTTCAGCCTTGTAGTTGAAATTGAGGTCGACCATCAGGCCCGCATCGGGGCCAGCGCCCGCACGCAAGGCCGTCAACTGCTTTTCCAGCGCCGCGATCAGCGGACGGCCGGCGTTCAGTTCCGGATGCCCCGGCCCGCGCGCCGAGCCCGGCGCATACATGCGCGCGCCCTTGTCGTCGAACAGCAGCAAATTGGTCTTCATGGCGCGAAAGCCGCGCGACACCGCCTCGCGCGCCGCGCCTTCGAGATCGGCCAGGGTGCGCACCGCCGGCGCCGCGATCACATTGCCGTCGAAGAAATCCGGATTGCGGGCACGCACCACGCCGCAGCGCGACCAATAGGCCGGCAGCCGCTTGCGCAGCGCGCCGCCGAGAAGATCGTAGACCGGAACGCCAAGCGCCTTCGCCTTGATGTCGAGGCAGGCGTTCACGATCGGCGCGATGGCATGCGACATGATCCCGCCGGCGACCGGCCGCGTCTGCGCCACCAGCGCCGCCTCAATGGCGGAGACATTGCGCGGATCGTCGCCCTTGATCGCTGCGCACAGCGACCGCACGATCTGTGTCAGGCCCTTGCGACCGCGCCCCTCGTTATATTCGCCCCAGCCGACCAGACCGTCGTCGGTGACGATCTTGAGGAAGGAATAGGTGTCCCACCCGGCGTCGGCATGCAAATCTTCGAAGGCGACGATTTTCATCTATTTCCTCGTGCGGGCCTGCTGATGGACCCTTGCGAGGAGTTTCGGATGCCACGGGCGCGCCGTCAATCTGATCTTGAAAAACGAAAAGCGCGGCGTTGCCGCCGCGCACACCCAGCGTCATGCCCGCACTTGTTGCGGGCACCCACACCGAGACATTGGGAAAAGATAGAAGAAAGGGGAGCGACGATTGAGCGAAACCTCAACCGTCATCGCTCACCTCGGCGTGGGTGCCCGGCACAAGGCCGGGCATGACGCCGCGGAGGTCGCTTAGCGCAGTTCCTCGCGATAGAGCCCAAGCTTTTCCTGGGCGCTGCGATCGGAGAAGGTGAAAGTGATCGCATCCTTGGAGGCGCGATATTTGCGCCAGACCCAGCTCGGCATGGCGATGACATCGCCCTCGCCAGCACGGAAGCTCTTGTCACCCGCTTCGACTTCGATCTCGCCTTCGACGACGATGACGGTCTGGCCGTCGGTCGCCCGCAGCGGCTTGGTCTCAAAACCCTTCGGCAGATGCGACAGCCAGGCCGCGATGGTCGGCATCGTCCAGCCGCCGTCGACCGGATTGGTGTATTTCAACGCATGGCCGCGATAGGCATCCGGCTTGCCGGCGGCAGCAATCGTCATCAGCGCCTCGCGGCTGGCCTTGTACTTGTAGTTGAAGATCGGCGTCGTCAGGCCGAACGGCGAGGCCATCTGGAACGGCGCCATATTGGCGCCCCAGCGTGCCTGCGATTCGCCCTGCTGCTTCTGCACCATCTGCGCCTTGTCATTGGCGTGCTCGCTGAAGGCCGTCTCGAAGAAGTTGATCATGTGCAGATCGAGACCATCGATCCAGATCACCGGCTTGTCATGCTCCTGGCCGTGGTCGTGCCAGGCCCAGTTCGGCGTGATGACGAAATCGCCGCGCTCCATTTCGGTACGCTCGCCGGCCACCGCCGTATAGCCGAGATTGCCTTCGAGCACGAAGCGCAGCGCCGAAGCGGTGTGGCGATGGGCCGGCGCGATCTCGCCCGGCAGGATCAATTGCATGCCGGAATACATGGTGGCGGTGATGCGCGAACCGCCGGGCATGGCTGGGTTCTCGAACACCAGCACGCGGCGCTCGGCTTCTTCAGCAGTGAGGAGATCGCCGGCTTCCATCAGGAATTCGCGGCATTCCTTGAAGCGCCAGACGTGCGGGATGAACTTGCTCGTCGGCTCGAGCGGCACCAGGCCCTTGAGCACTTCCCACAGCGGCGCAAGATTTTGCGGGCCGAGCCTGTCGTAGAATTTCTGCCGGTCTTTGCCAGGTGCAGATGTTTTCGCGAGAGCTTCTGCTGTCGACATGATACGCTCCATTCGTTGCGGACGCGCGTGGCGTCCAGTCGGAAACTTCAGTCTATTTCTTCATCAACTGAAAAAATTGGTCCAGTTGTTCCTTCTTCAAGGGCTCGCTCAGATATTTGAACGCCATCCCGTCAACCATGGCCTGATCGATCCCGCTGATAGTGTCGGGATCGGCGCTGGCGCGCGGAATGAAATCGTCGCGGGTGCGGCGGGCGATCTCCTCGGTCGTCTGCGCCCATTTGGCATAGACTTTCATGCTGTCCGGGCTTTCGTAGAGCCAGGCCAATGTCTCGCGATAGCCTTCCATATAACGGCGGAAAGCATCGCGGTTCTTTTCCAGCGCGCCGGCATTGACGGCGATGACTCGCACGGTCTGCTCGCGCATTTCCGGCACTTCCGAACCGCGCGCCAGAATGCGGATGCGCCCGTCGAGGATCGCATCGAGCTGCAGCGGCACGACGGTCCAGCCGACGGCGATCTGCCCGCTCATGACTTGCGTGAATGTCGCCGGCGGGCTGCCGGTGGGAATAGCGTCGACCTTGACGCCGTAGACTTTCTCAAGACCCATCACCAGAAGATTGGTCGACGAGCCGCGCGTCGAGAAACCAACCGATTTCCCGGCCGCATCCTTGAACGTCTTGATCGGCGAATTGGTCGGCACGTACCAGACTTCGTAAGAGCCCTTCATTGTCGCGCCGATGGCGCGGATCGGCGCGCCCTTCTGAAACGCCGCCAGCGCCGACACTGTTCCAATGCCGATGCCGATATCGACGCTGCCGGAAATCACCGCCTGCTGCGATTCACCGCTGCCCTGCGTGTAAAGCGTTTCAAGAACCAGATTGTGCTTCTTGAAGATGCCGATGTCCTGGCCGAGTTCGGACACCGAGTTTTCGAACGCGCCGCGCTGGCCGATCGCAACCTTCAGCCGATCCTGCGCCAGCGCCGGCGACACAGCGATTGCCGCCAGCACAGCCAGACCGGAAATGCGAAAAGCCTGTTTCACGGCGCGCATCTCAAACCTTGCCTTCGGCGCGCATGCGCCACATGTCCCAGGCGCGATTAGCCTGACCGCCGATGACTCTCGTCGCGGTGCGCGTCTCCGCCTCGCTGAGGCCGGTGATCGGCCCGCCGAGGCGTGCTGCTTCCGACAAAACGCGGGCGTTCTGTTCCGTATAGACGGCGCGGAACACGGCTTCCTTGAGGCTGGCGCCGACAGCGGTCGAGCCGTGGCCGCGCATCAGCACGACGACGCTGTCGCCCAGGCATTCCGCCAAAGCCTTGCCGAGCTTGCCGTTGGTGATGAGCAGATCATTGTCGTCACCGACGACATCGCGGATTTCAAACACCGGCGCGCAGGTGCCGATGAACGAGCCCATATGGGTGACGGCACGGAACGGGAAGGTCGGCACCAGGCCGAACGGCAGCACTGCCATGGAATGGGAATGCACCACGGCCATCACATCGGGCCGGGCGCGAAAGATTTCGCCATGAATGAAGCGTTCGAGATAGACGGCGCGGCCATTGGCATCGACCGGCGCACCATCGAGATCGAATTCGACGATGTCGGCGGCGGTCACCTGCACCGGCGCCATATTGCGCGCCAGCAGGAAACGGTCCGGCCGCTTGTCGTGGCGGACGCTGACATGGCCGAAGGCATCGACAACGCCTTCACCGAACAGAATATGATTGGCGGTAACGAGGTCGTCGACCAGCTTCGGGTCGGCTTTCGGCCCGGGCGCCGCGGACGTCCCTGCTACCCCGCCCGTATTCGCAATATCGACTGATCCATGTCCGGATGTACACATATGTTGGCTACCTCCCCGGCCGAGTGTCGCTTGCTGCGCTTCGGACGGCAATATAATTGACCGCC
>JAQGJO010000235.1 GCA_028290595.1 Hyphomicrobiales bacterium
ACGCGTCTAGCTTCTTAAAGAGAGCATTTTCTTCACGCGAACCGGCGTCCACTTCGCTTGAAAATGCGCTCGCGATTGCCGCCTCGTTCGCCGTCACCGCTACCCCGGCTGCCGCCGGCTGGCACGGCCATGGCTACGGCGGCGGCCTTGCGGTTGGCCTGCTCGGCGCCGCCATCGTCGGTGGCGCGATTGCCGCCTCGCAGCCGAGCTATGCCTACGGCGGCTGCGAACTGCGCCGCCAGCCCGTCTACAACCGCTTCGGCGACGTCATCGGCTTCCGCCGCGTGCGCGTCTGCTACTGAGTTGATTTGAATTCATTGGTGAAAATACTGGCGGATTGCTCGTTCGTCCGGTTAGGCCGTGAAAAGAACCCTCCGGTTCCCCGACTGGAGGGTTCATTCCTATTCAATTCACACACGAATTAAGAGGGATATGCCGTCGCCGCACTGGCGGCGTGGCGTCGAATCGCGCTACCCAAGCCCACTTGCCGGGTTTATGTGCTTGCTAGGTTTATGTGCTTGCCAAGTCCTTTGCCGCACTTTTTTGGGCAAGACGGCCGTCTTGAGGGTAGAATGACTGTTCTGTGGAAGCGCGTTGTGGTCAAGCTCTCGGGCGAGGCCCTGATGGGGGCGACCAGTCATGGCCTCGACCAGTTGACGCTTGACCGCATCGCCGCCGATCTGGCCGCCGGCGCCAGCGCCGGTGTTGAGATCGCCGTCGTCGTGGGCGGCGGCAATTTCTTCCGCGGCATTCAGGGCGCCGACAAGGGCATCGACCGGGCGCGCGCCGATTCTATCGGCATGCTGGCGACGGTCATGAACGCCCTCGCCCTTGAGCATGCCATCGAGAAGGCCGGCCATGCGGCCCGCGCACTCTCGGCCATCCCCATGCCGTACGTCTGCCAGCCTTACTCGCGCCAGGCGGCGCTCAACCATCTCGGCAAGGGCAGGGTGACGGTTCTGGCAGGGGGCACCGGCAACCCGTTTTTCACCACGGACACGGGCGCGGTCCTGCGCGCCGCCGAACTTTCGGCCGACGCGGTGATGAAGGCGACCCAGGTCGACGGCGTCTATTCCGCCGATCCCAAAAAGGACCCCACCGCCGTCCGCTACGAGCATCTGACCCATGATGAGGCGATTTCGCGGAATCTGGCCATTATGGACACTGCAGCCTTTGCCCTTGCCCGCGAGAACCATATTCCGATAATCGTATTTTCGATTGCCGAAGCCAATGCGATCAGTAGCGCGTTACAGGGCAAGGGGCGCTCGACCATCGTTGCACCGTGACATTCTCGCGCGTGCGCGCTAAACGCGGCGCTCAGGCAATTTCGACCGCTCAGGTCGCACGGCAAGGTCGGGCGTAGCCCGCATGGCAAGATCGGGCCCAGCCCGCACGGAATGACAGGACGGGACTATGACGTTCAATATCGCTGACCTGCAGCGGCGCATGCAGGGCTCGCTTCAGACGCTGAAACACGAATTCGCCGGCTTGCGCACCGGCCGCGCCACGGCCAGCCTGCTCGACCCGGTCCAGGTTGTCGCCTATGGCCAATCGATGCCGCTCAACCAGGTTGCCACGGTGAGCGTGGCGGAATCGCGCATGCTGGCCGTACAAGTCTGGGACAAGGGCATGGTCGGCGCCGTCGAGAAGTCAATCCGCGACGCCAATCTTGGCCTGAATCCGACGACCGAGGGACAGGTCCTGCGCATCCGCATTCCCGAACTGAACGAGCAGCGCCGCAAGGAACTCGCCAAGATCGCGCACAAATATGCCGAAGAGGCGAAGGTGGCCGTGCGCCATGTCCGCCGCGACGGCATCGATCAGCTCAAGAAAATGCTGAAGGACAAAGCCATCAGCGAAGACGATGAGAAGCGTTTTGCCGGCGATGTCCAGAAGGCGACCGATAAAGCGGTTGGCGAAGTGGATACGGCGCTTGCAGCCAAAGAAAAAGAAATCATGCAGGTATAGCGATCGAGAGTATTTTCGAGAGAAGTGGATACCGGTTCGCGTGAAGAAAATGTTCTCTTTTAAAAACTAGACGCGTTTTCTGGAAAAACGCTGTTGCCATCCTGCGATGCTGACGAATGTAAATATGTGCGGAGCACGCAATGCGAAATGAGAAGGCCGAGCCCTTGGACAGCGCATCGCCCGGGCGGGCCGCAAGCGGGACTGCTGTAAACGGGGCAGCAGTAAACGGGACTGCCACCAGAACGCCGCGTCACATCGGCATCATCATGGACGGCAATGGTCGCTGGGCCGCCGGCCGCGGCCTGCCGCGTTTCGAAGGTCATCGGCGCGGCGTCGAGGCGCTGCGCAAGACCATTCGCGCCGCCGGTGATCTGGGCGTCGGTTTTGTCACCATCTATTCTTTCTCTTCGGAGAACTGGACCCGGCCACCGCAAGAAGTGGCCGATTTGATGGGACTTCTGAAGCGTTTCATTCGCAACGATCTTGCCGAACTGCATCGCAGCGGTGTGCGCGTGCGTGTCATCGGTTCGCGCGAGCAGCTTGCGCCGGACATTCGTGGGCTGCTTGTCGAGGCCGAGGAACTCACCCAGCACAACACCAGCATGACGCTCGTCGTCGCATTCAATTACGGCAGCCGTCAGGAGATCGCCGCCGCAGCGAAGCGGCTCGCCCAGCGTGTTGCGCGCGGCGAGCTCGACGCCAATAGCATTGACGCCGTGATGCTTGATGCCGAACTCGATACTGCCGGCATTCCCGATCCGGATCTCATCATCCGCACGTCCGGCGAACAGCGTCTGTCGAACTTCCTGTTGTGGCAGGCCGCCTATGCGGAATTCGTTTTCATGCCGATGCATTGGCCGGATTTCGACAGGACCGCGCTGGAAGCTGCGATCCGCGAATATGCCGGCCGCGAGCGGCGCTTCGGCGGCGTCACCGAGACCGCGCCCGCGACGCGCGTTGCGATGATCGGGACATGAATCGCGAGCGCGAACCGGCATCCCCCGCATCGAATGATGATTCCGGCGCCATGCGCGATCTCGCTCCGCGTGTTTTGTCAGCCATTGTGATGATCGCGTTGGCGCTCGGCACGCTGTGGATCGGCGGGCATGTGTTCGCGCTGTTCTGGCTGGCTGCCGGTTTCGCTATCTTCTGGGAATGGCAGCATATGGTCGGCGGCGAGCGCATGCGCGCGCGTCTGATCGTCGGCGGATGCGTTCTTGCCGTCAGCGCGTCTTATGCGTTCAACAGCGGCGCTGAAGTGGCGATTTTGCTGCTGATTGCAGGCAGCTTCGTCATCGCGCTGCTTGCCGGTAGCGCCCGCGCGCTCTGGGCCGGCCCGGGCCTTCTCTATGCGGGTGCGCTGGTTGTCTCGCTCTGCGTTCTGCGTGGGGCGATGTTTGCCGGCTTCCTGGTGACGCTCTGGCTGTTTGCCGTCGTCTGGGGCACTGACATCATGGCCTATTTCAGCGGCCGACTGATCGGCGGGCCGAAGCTTTGGCCCCGCGTGTCGCCGTCGAAGACATGGTCGGGCCTGATCGGCGGCGTGATCTGCGGCGCGTCGCTTGGCGTCCTGACCGTCTATTATCTGACCAAGCAGGGCGAATACGAACTGCTGCCGGTGTTCGTTCTTGGCATCGCCTGCGGCCTTGTGGCCCAGGGCGGCGACTTGTTTGAATCGTCGATGAAGCGACACTTCGGCGTCAAGGATTCGAGCCATCTCATTCCCGGTCATGGCGGTGCGATGGATCGTCTCGACGGCTTCATCGTCGCAGCCGCTTTCGCTGCTGCTATCATGCTGCTGCGTGGCAGCGGCCCGATGGCTTCGGCCCGTAGCTTGCTCGTTTGGTAGGGATCAAGAGAAAGTCGATGCGCGCCACGTCCGCCATTTCGCAATTCGACGCCGCACAAAGCGCGCGGCCGCGCCGCTTGGTGATTCTCGGCGCCACCGGCTCGGTCGGGCGCACCACGCGTAGCGTGATCTTGAACACGCCGGAAAAGTTTGACGTCGAGGTCGTTGCCGGCGGCCAGGATGTTGAAGCGTTGGCGCAGACCGCGATTGCGCTGCGCGCCAAGCGCGCCGTCATCGCCGATGCGGCGGGTTACCAGGCTTTGCGCACAGCGCTCGCCGGCACGTCGATCATCGTTTCCGCCGGCGCCGAAGCGATGTGCGAGGCGGCGGCTTTGCCATCCGACATGGTGATCGGCGCCATCGCCGGAACGGCCGGCGTGCGTCCGACGCATGCGGCGGTTGCCGCCGGCCGCACCGTCGCGCTCGCCAACAAGGAATGCCTCGTTTGCGCCGGTGGCCCGTTCATGCGTGCCGTTCAGCGCTCGGGCGGCCAGATCTTGCCGATGGACAGCGAGCACAACGCCATCTTTCAGGCTTTGGGCGGCGCCCATCCCGACACCATCGAGCGGATGATTCTGACTGCATCCGGTGGACCGTTCCGGACCTGGACCAACGAAGCCATCGCCAATGCGACGCCCGAGCAGGCGCTGGCTCATCCCAACTGGCTGATGGGTCCGAAAGTGACCATCGATTCGGCCGGCCTGATGAACAAGGGGCTTGAGCTGATCGAGGCGCATTTCCTGTTCGGGGTCGGCGCCGACCGGCTCGATGTGCTTGTCCATCCCCAGTCCATCGTCCACGGTCTTGTCAGTTTCGCCGACGGCGCCATCATCGCCGGGCTCGCTCATCCCGACATGGCGGTGCCGATTGCGCATTGCCTTGGCTATCCGAACCGCCTGTCGACCCAGGCGCGCCGCCTCGATCTTGCCGAAATCGGCACCTTGACGTTCGAACGGCCCGACTATGCCCGCTTTCCCGCACTCGGCGTCGCGATGGAAGCTTTGCGGCACGGGGAGGGGCTTCCCACCGTCCTCAACGCGGCCAATGAGGTGGCTGTGGATTTGTTCCTGCAGCGCCGCATCGGCTTCCAGGAAATCGCTCGAATCGTTGCCAAAATCTGCGAACAGGCGGTTGCCGACGGCAGTGCGCGCGAGGCCCAGTCGATCGACGAAGCGCTCGCCGTTGACCATGTTTCAAGAGAAAGGTGCCGCACACTCTTGGCCTGAATGTTCCGATCCGGCAAAGTGCCGCCATAGTAACGGTTTATTAACTATGCGGTTGGGCGCTGGACCTTCTGGCGCCGCTGGAGGCGGAAATGGCATTGTTCGAGCATGTGTGGAGCATCCTGGGGTATCTGGTCCCCTTCCTTTTCGTGCTCACCATCGTTGTCTTCTTCCATGAGCTAGGCCATTTCCTCGTCGGCCGTTGGTGCGGCGTCAAGGCGGATGCGTTTTCGATTGGGTTCGGCAAGGAAATCATCGCCTTCGACGACAAGCACGGCACCAGATGGCGGTTCGCCTGGATCCCCTTGGGCGGCTACGTCAAATTCCACGGCGATCCGAATGCGGCCAGCATGGGTCAATCGGAAATGCACGCCCAGATGTCGCCGGAAGAGCGCAAGATCAGCTTTTTCGCCCAGCCGGTTTGGAAGCGCGCCGCCATCGTCTTCGCCGGCCCGGCGGCCAGCTTCCTGCTCGGCATCGTCATTTTCACCGGCAGCTTCTGGGTGCAGGGCCGGGGCGACTTCATCGCCGAGATCAATCGTGTGCAGCCGGGAGAGCCCGCCGCGGCTGCCGGCTTCCAGGCCGGCGATATCGTCGTTTCCGTTGACGGCCAGCCGATTGAAACCTGGAGCCAGATGCAGCGCATCGTCCAGGTTTCCGCCGATATGTCTCTCGGTTTCGTGGTTCAGCGCCAGAGCAAGGACGTCAACTTGACGGTCATCCCGCGCCGCCGCGACCTCGTGACCCCGTTTGGCAAGAATCGCGTCGGCACCATCGGCGTCGAGGCGTCGGTAAAGCCGGAGAACTGGCGCGTCCAGACCTTCTCCCTGCCGGCCTCGGCGCACATGGCCGTTTCGGAGACGGGATTCATCATCGAACGGACCGGGGCCTTCGTCGGCGGACTGTTCGCCGGGCGCGAATCGGCCGAGCAGATTTCAGGCCCGATTCGCATCGCCGAGATTTCCGGCGCCGTCGCCAAGGTCAGTTTCGGCGCCTTGCTGAACCTGGCGGCGATTCTGTCGATTTCCATCGGTCTGCTCAATCTTGTGCCGGTTCCGATGCTCGATGGTGGCCATTTGCTCTACTACGCAATCGAATCCCTCAAGGGTCGTCCGATGAGCGAACGCAAGCAGGAATGGGGCTTCCGCGTAGGGCTTGGGCTTGTCATGGCATTGATGCTTTTCGCCACTATGAATGACCTGCTTCACGTCGGTCCGAAGGTTGCCACCTGGTTGGCCGGCGGTGCTGGTTAATCAGTCGCTTACCTTAAATAGTGTCGCCCGGGCCACTGCTGGCTGAAAAACAGCCAAATCAGGAATTTCGCATTTGCAGGAAAGTTTAAACCTTGTAGAACCTATGCGAAGTTTCGGCGTGCTGTAGCGTAAGCGTATTAACAACGCGTTTACCATACCGGCGATGCAAAAGCCGGATACAGCGCCTGATGGCGTAAAGTGGTCGTGGACGGGGTCGATTAAACTATGCGGTTCATTAGCGGATATCTCTACCGGCTAGTTTTTGCCGCACTGGTCGGTTCTGTTGTCGCATTCTCCGCCATTTCGCCGGCCAGCGCCCAGCAAATCGTCGTGCAGGGCAGCCAACGCGTCGATGCCGAGACGATTCGATCCTACTTCGGTGGCACCGACGAGGGGCGAATCAACCAAGCGGTGAAGGACCTCTACGCCACCGGCCTTTTCGCCGATGTGAAAGTCCGGCGGGAAGGTGGTCGCCTTGTCGTCGCCGTGGTTGAAAACAGCATCATCAATCGCGTCGCTTTCGAGGGCAACAGCAAGATCAAAAGCGATTCGCTGATCCCGGAAGTCCAGTCCAAGTCCCGTGGCGCCTATAATCCCGCCACCGTCCAGGCCGACATCGAGCGCATCAAGGACCTGTATCGCCGCGCCGGACGCGGCGCCGCCTCCGTGTCCTCGCGCACCGTCGATTTGCCGAACGGCCGCATGGACGTGGTTTTCACCATTAATGAAGGCGGCAAGACCGGCGTTCGCGACATCGAGTTCACCGGCAACCAGGCCTATTCATCCTATCGCCTGCGCAATCTGATGCAGACGACAGAGATGAACTGGCTGTCGTTCTTCAAGAACACCGACGTTTACGATCCGGATAAGATTTCCGCCGATCTGGAGATCATCCGTCGATTCTATCTCAAGAATGGCTATGCCGACTTCCGCATTGTCGGCAACGACGCCCGTTATGACGACGCCCGCGAAGGCTGGGTCATCACCGTCGCCGTAGATGAAGGCGCACAATATCGCGTCAGCTCCGTGAACGTCGAATCGCGGATCGCCGACATTGATCCGGCTGTCCTGCGCAGCAACGTTCGCCTGTCGGTGGGCGATGTCTACAACGGCGACCTCGTCGAGAAATCGGTCGAAGGCATCACCCGCGAAGTGGCGCGCAAGGGCTATGCGTTCTCGTCGGCACGTCCGCGCGGCGACCGCAATCCGGCCGACCGGACGATCGCCTTGTCTTTCGTGGTCGAAGAAGGACCGCGCGTTTACATCGAGCGCATCGTCGTCAAGGGTAATACTCGTACCCGTGACTATGTCATCCGTCGCGAGTTCGATATCGGTGAAGGCGACGCCTACAATCGCGTGCTGGTCGAACGCGCCGAACGCCGTCTGAACAATCTCGGCTTCTTCAAGAAGGTTCGCATTACCAACGAGCCGGGCTCGTCGCCCGATCGCGTTGTCGTGGTCGTCGATGTGGAAGACCAGCCGACAGGATCGTTCGGCATCTCGGGCGGTTATTCGACCACTGACGGTGTCATCGGCGAAGTCTCGGTCTCCGAATCGAACTTCCAGGGTCGCGGTCAGTTTGTCCGTGTCGCCACGACTCTCGGCCAGCGCACGCGCGGCATCGATTTCTCCTTCACCGAGCCCTATTTCATGGGCTATCGGATGTCGGCTGGTTTCGATCTGTTCGCCAAGCAGACGCTGAATTCGCAATACTCGGTCTATGAAAGCCGGACATTCGGCGGCGCGATCCGTGCGGGCATTCCGATCACCGACGAAATTTCGCTCGGCGTGCGGTACTCGCTTTATTACACCAAGATCAGCATCCCGAATGACATCAATCGTCCCTACAACGATTGCGTCTTCCCGATCCCCGGCGTCACGCCCGGCACCAACGTCGGCACTCCCGCTTACCAACCTTACAGTGCTGGCAATCCTGCGCCGGCGGGAACAGTGCTGACCTGCGTCAGCA
>JAQGJO010000264.1 GCA_028290595.1 Hyphomicrobiales bacterium
GACGGTACCGTTGAGGACCGAGCCGGTATCGAGATTGAGCGTGCGGGTGAAATTGCCGGAGAAATTGATCGCCCGCGTCGCGCCCGTAATGGTGCCGCTGTTGGTGACGGTGCCCGCCCGTCCCAGAAACAATCCTTCGCCGGAGGCGGATTGAATTGTGCCGGTGTTGATGAATGTGCCGCCTCCTGTGCCCTCGACGGCGCGCGAATTCACATTCGCGCCGGTGGATTCGATGAAACCGTTGTTCGTAAACGTCAGCGGCGCGCTGGCGCTGGCATAGACGCCATTGTAGGTGCCACTGATCCGTCCCGTCGCAGTGTTGGTGACCGTGCTGGCGCCGCCCTGAACCAGAACGCCGGCGGCAAAGCCCGTTCCGGTATTTTTGATCGTGCCGGAATTGATCACCGTGCGCGAAGCGCCCTGGCCGACGCTCACCGCACTGCTGGAATTGTTCGCCGTGATCGTCGCGCCTTCGAAATTGGTGACCGTACCGCCGAACCGCAACAAGACCAGATCGCCGAGGGTTCCCGTCTGGGTAATGGTTCCGCGGTTGTTGACGCTTCCGGCGCCTGCCACATTGGTGCCGATGCTGATGCCGTTGTTGCCGGCGCTGATCGTCGCTCCGGCCTGGTTGTCGACGCTGCCGCCGCCGCTCAACACGATCGCATTGCTGGTGCTGGTGATTGAGGAAAAATTGGTGACGGAAGAACCGGCAACCGAGAGCGCCACCGCATTGGCAGCCGTGGACGAGATGGAGCCGCGATTGGTCAAGGCCCAGGCGCCGGTCGTTGCATAGATCGCGCGATTGCCGAATGTGTTGGTGATGGTGACGCCGGAGGACACTTCGGCCGTGCTGCCGATCTGGGTGTCGAGATTGACACCTGTGGCGACATTCGAGGTGAGGTTCACATCGGCCGCGCGCACGCCGGCGGACATAAGCAGCGGGGCGAGGGCGACAGTGCCAAACAACACCCGCGCTCGTATGCTCGGCCCCCGCGAACACGCGCCATTCCTGCTCTGATCCACTGAGAACGGCCCCCGCCTTCACACCGTCGACCGATACGAATCGACTGTCGCGGCGATGCTAGAACAGGGCGCTGTTGCGGGGCACCTAGCTGAAAAGATGGGTTGGGCTAGATTGATCCTGCGAGGACCAGGAAAGCAACAGCTTCGCTGCGGCTGCGCGTGTTGAACTTTTTCTTCACGCGCTCGACATGGAAATGTGCCGTCGCGGTGGCGATGCCGAGAATGATTCCGATTTCCGCATCGGTCTTTCCCGCCGCGACCCAGCGCATGCAATCCATTTCGCGCGGGGTGAGCACGACTTCGACCGGTGTTGGTTCGCCCAGGCCCACCGAGGCATGGGCTCTGTCATGAACGCTCACCGCCATGACGCGCAAAAGCCCGCGGTCGATAGAAGATAGAGTAACAGGCTGCAGCGACGCGATGGAGACAAGCCCCTGATAGCTCGCCGGCCCATGGATGGGGACACCCATCACCTCGGTCCAGCCATAGGCCCGGCCCGCTTTGACGACCTCAGCACCTTCGATGGTGAAGCTTCGCGCTTCCGCCATCTCGCCCCAGAGAAACGGTGTCATGCGCCGCTGCGATTCAAGCGCCATCGGATCGTTCTGGAAGAAGCCGCGCTCCATATAGAAGTCGAGCCAGTCCTTCGGCCAGTTGTTGAAATAGAAGCGATGCTTGCGCGCAGCGCCCGTGCCGGCCCAGGCCCCGGACGCGCAAACGTCGAAACCGAATACCTTGATCGTCTCCAGGAAGCGATCGATGACCTTGGCAACATCCGGTTCGTTGGCGCAGTAGTCGAGAAAATCCAGCCCGGCACGCTCGCGCATATCCCACTCCGCTCAGCCCCGCCTTCAATCTTGATGATCGATAGGTCGTGTGCAAGCGGATTGTGCGAGCGTGTCGGGATGATGACTTGGCGTTGTCTCACGGGCTGACGGCATTCTTGATCGCCTGCCATGCCGCATCCTTGGCCTCGACCAGAGGCGGCGAGTCGAGCACGCGCGGCGGCGTGGTTTGCGGCTTGCCGGCTGCGACCAGAACCAGCATGCGGATTTCGCCGTCGGTCTGATAGCGCGAACCTTCGCCATTGCGCCCGTTCAAGGTCGGCTCGACGCCCGACACCTGATAGATCGTTTCCACCATGCCGGCGGCCTGCAGAGCTTGACTAAGGAAATCGCGTTCGGCGTCGATGTCCGGCGCGATGTCATGCGTCACCTGGCCGGTATAGCTGCTGATGCCGACGCTGCGATCATAGGTGGCGGAGCCGAGCCAGACGGGGCGGCCCTCGGCGCCGCTGTCGATGACCTTCCAGAAGCGGACGTGATGGCGTTGCTTCGCATTGGCGCCGACGGGCAGTTCAAACGCCAGGTCTTCCCGGCGGCCGTCATAATAAAGCGAACTGACCGGCGCGGTGCGATAGGGCCGGTCGAGCAAGACGCTGCCGACGATCTCGACGCTTGTCTTGAGCGTGATCGGATCGGCCGGATACCAGCCGGCGGCATGCATGGCGCGGATGACATCTTCGCGGTCGCCGATGAGACCGATATTGAGCGGATCGCCGGGAATGTCTTGCGCCGTGCGCGTCACCATCGGCCGATCGGCGAGGCCGGGCTGATGCTCATGGTGCGTCCAGGCGATCGGCAGCAGGACATAGGCAAGCAGCAGATAGATGGCGAAGACCGTGCCGAAGGACAGCAGTGCACGCCTGCGCGTTCTGAATTGGCGGACGATCCATCTCACTGTCGTTGATCCTGCGGGTGATGCGAAACATGCGGCAGGCGCTTGATCATGAGATCGAGAAAGCGCCGCGCTGCCGTCGTCAGCGCGCGCCCGCTCGGATAGATGGCAAAAATCGTGACCGGCGGCGGCTCCCATCCTTCAAGCACGCGCACCAGGCGGCCGTTCTCGATATCCTCCGCGCAGAGCAGCAGCGGCAGCGCGGCGATGCCCAGGCCCTGCCGTGCCGCCTGGCGCAGGGCCGACAATTGCGTCGTCGAGAACCGCGGCTGGAACGACACCGTTCGTGCCTCTCGTCCATGTTTGAGCCGCCAGATCCATTCCGACGATTTCGGCCCGAAGCCGATGCAGTCGAACTGCTTGAGCGCTTCGGGCGTGAGAATGGGCGGCGCGCCTGCGAGCACGCGCGGATGCGCGACCAGCGCAAACTGGCTCATGAATATCTTGCGCGCCACTACGTCGGCATCCGGCAATTTTTCGAAGGCGGCGTAGATGACCAGATCGGCGGAGACTGTGCGCGGATCGAACACCGATGTGGTTGCTTCCAGATGCAACCGCACCTCCGGCGCGGCGATGGCGAATTCGGCGGCAAGCTGTTCGATCAGGACTTCGCCGAGCAGCGGCGGACAGATGACATGCAGGGAGCCGGCCGGCACGTCCCTGAT
This sequence comes from Hyphomicrobiales bacterium, assembly GCA_028290595.1. Next base: position 3,429 of record JAQGJO010000264.1, read on the forward strand.
GCGGTCCGCCATGGCGAAAACCTTGTCGGCCTCAGTGACGACCTTGCTGCACTGCTCGTAGCATTCGCGCCCGAACGTGGTGAGCACGAAGCGGCGCGCACCGCGATGAAACAGCGGCGCCCGCAGCCGCGCCTCCAGTTCCACAATGCGCCGGGCCAGGGTCGATTTCGGCACATGGAGATGCCGCCCGGCCGCCGACAAGCCGCCGCGGTCGACGACAGTCTTGAACACGTACATATCGTCCAGGCCGCGCATTACTGTCCCGTCAGTCGCACAAGTCTGTCCCGATAATAGAACGAACGCGGCAAATTGTGCAGCCTATACTTCTGTCATCGAACTGTTGCGGGCAAGGAACGGTCAAGCACATGGCGCAGGCGGAACGGGTCATCGTAGAGACGGCGTTCGGCCGCGTGCAGGGCGAAGCGGCGGGCGGCTTCGTCCGCTTCAGCGGGCTTCCCTATGGCGGATCGGTTGTGGGTGACCGGCGTTTCGCGCTTCCCGGTGCCGCGCCGCGCTGGACCGGCGTGCGTGATACGATCGCTAGAGCCTCGATCCCGCCGCAGCCGCCGTCCCGCCTCGCCAAGGTCATGGGAGACTTTCCCGCGGCCCAGAACGAAGACTGCCTGCATGTCGATGTCTGGATGCCGCGCGAACGGACGCAGGCGGCTCCCGTCTTTGTCTTCCTGCATGGCGGCGCCTTCATCACCGGCGGCGGCTCGGTGTCCTGCTACGATGGCGGCCTGTTGGCCGAGCGCGCCGGATCTGTCGTCGTCAATGTCACCTACAGGCTCGGCGTCCTCGGCCTTCTGCCGGTTCAGGGCGTCGCGCCCCCGAACCTGTTCATGCACGATCAGATCGCCGCGTTGCGGTGGGTGCGCCAGACGATCGCAGCCTTCGGCGGCGATCCAGCCTGCATCACTATCGTCGGCCAATCCGCCGGAGCCTATTCGATTGCGCTGCTGCTGGCGCATCCGATTGGCCGCGAACTATTCGACCGTGCCATTCTGATGAGCACGCCGCTGGGGCTGAGCCTGCCGAGCCTCGACGATGCGGAAAGGCTTGCGCGGGAATTGCTCGCAGAGCTCGGCCTCGCGCCGGATCAGGCGAAGGCGCTGCGCGATGTGCCGCTACCCCTTCTGCTGCAGGCGCAAATCGCTTTGCTGTGCCGGCCGCCGCAAGGCGCGCCCGGCGACGTCACGCCGCCGTTTCTGCCGGTGATCGATGGCGATCTCGTGCCCGCCCTTCCCATGCAAGCGGTCGCAGCCGGCGCCGGCGCATGGTGCCCCACCATGATCGGCGTGACGCGCGAGGAAATGGCCGCCTTCTATATCGACAGCCCGCTTGAAAATCTTTCGAACGAAGCGGTGCTGCGCGAATATCAGAAAGCCCATGGCGACGGCGCTGCGGACGCATTTCAAAAAGCCCTTGCGGCGCGGTCGCCAAGTGCGCCTGTCGCAGCATTGATGGATCTGCGTGGCGACGAGATGTTCGTCACGCCGAGCCACGAATTTGCCCGCCTGCAGGGCGCGGGCGGCCATCGCGCCTTCGTCTATCAGTTCGACTGGCAGGCGCCGCAATCGCCAGTCGCTGCCTGTCATTGCATCGATCTGCCGTTTCTCTTCGGCAATCTTGAGGACTGGCATGGTGCGCTGATGCTGGCTGGCTCAAATCCAAAAGAGACCGCAGATCTGAGCCGCGCGATGCAGAACGCGTTTGTGGCGTTCGCCCGCAGCGGCGATCCAAACGCGCCGGCGCTGCCGGTCTGGCCGAGCCATGACCATCACGGCGCGGTTCTCCATTTCGATCGAAAAATCACCGCCGCCGGCACGGCGTGAGAGCTTTCATTCAGCATCTGTCGCGAGGGGACTGTCCATGACTGCGGATCATCAGGTGCAAAGTGTGAGGCAAATCGAAAGCCCGGCAGCGACAAAGAGCGTCGCCTGGACCGTGACGGTCTGCTTCCTCGTCGTGCTGCTCGACGGACTGGATACGACCTCGATCGCCTTCGTTGCTCCGGCGCTGACGCGCGAATGGGGCATATCTCCCGCCGCTTTCACGCCGGCCTTTGTCGCCACCAGCGTCGGCGCCGTCGTCGGCTATATGGCCTGCGGGCCTCTGGCGCAGCGCTTTGGCCAGCGCACGGTCGCAACGGCGAGCGTTCTACTGTTCGGCATCGGCACGCTGCTCACCGTCTTCGCCGATAACATAACGACACTGTCCATCCTGCGGTTTCTTACCGCCATCGGGCTTGGTGGCGCGCTGCCTGTGGCGGTCGCCACGGCAGCCGATGTCATGCCGGCGAAATACCGGGAAATGGCGGCGATGATCGTCGCCACCGGTCTGTCGGCAGGCTCCGTCGTCGGCGGTGTCGCCGGCATTCCGCTGATGCAAAACTTTGGCTGGAAATCGGTTTTCCTTCTCGGCGGCCTGCTGCCGCTTCTGCTCCTGCCGGCTTTCCTCTCGGTTCTGCCACGCGCATCAGCTCCCACAGAAGCGGTGTCGGCGCCGCGGGGAAATCCAATCGCGGCGTTGTTCGCGGAAGGGTTTGCCCTGCGCACCTGCCTGCTCTGGCTGTTCGCTTTCCTGATCTTTCTCGACGCCTATGCGCTCATCTTCTGGGTGCCGACGCTCTTGTCCTCGTTCGGCTTCGCGCCAAGCCAGGCGCCGATCGGCACCGCGGCCTTCGGCATGGGCGGGCTTGTCGGCAACGTCGTCATGATGGCGATCGTCGCCAAAATCGGCGTCAAAAACATGCTGATGCTGACGACGCTGATCGCCATCGCCGGCATCACCCTCATCAGCCAGGGCGCGATCCCGCAGGGGCTGGTGCTGCCGCTCATCGGCGGCATCGGCGCCGGCCTCATCACCGGCTGCGTCGGCCAGGCCGCCTTGGCCGTATCCTTCTATCCGGCCGCGATCCGCACCACCGGCGTCGGCTGGTCGTCGGCGCTGGGGCGGATCGGCTCGATTGCCGGCCCCGCCGCCGGCGGGCTGATGCTGTCGCTCGGCTGGGCGCCGCGCGACATCGTGCTGACGGCGGTTTTGCCGGCGATTGCGGCCATCCTAACCCTGCTCGCCTTGGCCTGGATCGATCGGGCGCGAGACTAATATCGGCGACGCGCCGCAGCCTTTGTCAGTCCCGACGTCTGCGCAGCAGGCGAGCGGGAAACCAGGCGTTTGCAACCGCGTCGATGCCGGGCGTTGGCGTTTGAC
>JAQGJO010000062.1 GCA_028290595.1 Hyphomicrobiales bacterium
GTTACCCGCGTGATACGTCATGGCCACGTGATTGTGCGGAAGGTTCGCGTCTGCCGCTGACGCGCAGATCTTATGAATAAAAAGCGCCCGGAGTTGTTGCTCCGGGCGCTTCGATGTTCTCATCTCAGATGATTGCTAGTGGCCGAGTCCGCGACCAAGCACACGGCCGCCGCCGCCGCCGCCACCACCAAAGGAGCGGCCGCCGCCACCGAAGGCTGCGCGGCTTGGCATGGCTGCACCACCGGGTCGCATGCCGAGGACAGGTCCACCACCAATGTGTCCACCGCCCATTCCACCGGGCCTGTTCCAGCCGCCGCCCGGTCTGCCGGGCCGATAGTGGCCGTAGCCACCGCCGTAGTAGCGGGGACGATAACCGCCACCGATATAACCACCACCGTAATATCCGCCACCGTATCCGTAGCCATAGTCGCTGTAAACCGCGGCCGATGGGCCGTAATAGCCATAGCCGGCGCCACCATAGGGCGCGCATCCGGCGAGGCCGGCTGCACCGCCGATGATGGCCGCAGCGATGACAATCTTCTTGATGCTAAATGAACTGACCCAGGACATTCCTGCCTCCTCTGTTCGCATTGCTACCCTGATTGCCCAATCCTTAAAGAGGGGTTGAACATCCACTCTCGTTGAACTTTGGCGAAGGTATTCGGTTCCGCCACATTCGCCAGCCGATGCGGCGGGAATGAGGCTGAAATGGGAGTGGCAACGTGCGGTTGGCAATAGAGTGAATTTTTCCTTGGCCATCTTAACCAGCTACGTGATCAGCACATGCCAGCTCTGACAAACCCAAGGCGAGAAGCGTTCGCGCAGGCGTTGGCACGGGGGCTGCCGGTACGAGCAGCCTATGTGGAGGCCGGATACATCGACCATATGAGCAACTCCGCGACGCTCAAAAGAAATCGTTCGATTCAAGCGCGCGTTCTTGAGTTGCGATCCCTTATCGAGCTGCCTGCCTCGGCCGGCGCACTGACACTGCCGATGAACTTGATGATCGAGCTGGAACTGGCTCGCGTCAAAGCGATGGCCGAAGGCCAAACTAGCGCTGCCATCTCCGCCATCATGGCCAAGGCAAAATTACACGCCGCCGCCATGGACCCACGCAAGTCCGCCAGTGCACAAGACGACGGGCTTCAAATTTTCGATCTCTCCGACGTAACGGACGAACAGCTTGCCACGCTCGAAGTCATATTTGGTCCGCTTGCCGCCGCCGGAACTGGTGATGGCGGCGATCGCGGCGGAGAAGGCGAAACGAGCTGAGATTGCGCAGCGGAAACGCCTGGATGCCGAGATCGCACTTTGCGCCAGAGACGCTCTGCACTGGTTCGACAACTATCTTTGGACTTATGATCCGCGTCTCGTCGGCGGGCGCGGCGGCGCCTATGTGCCATTCAAGCTCTGGCCGCGGCAGCGCGAAATCGTGCTGTGGCTGCTGGAGCGTCTGCGCGCTGACGAAGAAGGGCTGATCGAGAAAAGCCGCGACACCGGCGTCACCTATCTCTGCGCCGCCGTGGCGCTGCATCAATGGCTGTTCACGCCGGGGTTCAAGGCCACCTTCGGCTCCCGCAAGGTTGATTACGTCGACAAGAAGGACAATCCCGACAGTATATTCGCCAAATTGCGGATCATGCTGCGGCGGCTGCCGGCAACGATGCTGCCGGACGGCTTCACCTGGTTTCAGCACGATCATTACATGCGCCTGGTCAACCCGCAGACGGGCGCCGTGATCTCCGGTGAAGGCGGCGACGATATGGGACGTGGCGGCCGCTCTTCGGTCTACTTTGTCGATGAGGCGGCCTTCGTACCGAATGCCGAGACGGTGGAAAAAGCCCTGTCGGGTAATACCGATTGCGTGATCTGGGTGTCGTCCGTCAACGGCATGGGCAATCTCTTCGCCCGCAAGCGGCATTCGATTCTGAAGGCGCATCAGGTCGCGCGGCTGCATTGGCGCGACGATCCGCGCAAGGATGAAGACTGGGCGCTGGCGAAACAGGCAAGCCTCTCCGATCCCGCCGCCTGGGCCAGCGAATATGACATCGATTATTCGGCATCGGTGGAAGGCGTATGCATTCCCGCCGCCTGGGTCGAAAGCGCCAAGAAACTGGCGGCGCTGGAGCCGCGCCTGCGCGCCGGCAATGATGCGGTGGTTGGGCTTGATGTCGGCGCCGGCAAGGCGAAGTCGGTCGCCGTGGTGCGGCGGGGGGCTGTTGTTGACCGGCCGTTGTCGCGCAACGCGCCCGACACGACCGATACGGCGCTATGGGCGCTTGATATCGCGCGCGGCTGCCAGGCGCGCCGCCTCGGCTTCGACGCGCCGGGTGTCGGCGCCGGCGTCGCATCGACCTTGATGAAACGGCCTGACGATACGTTGAACGTCGTCCCCATCAACACCGGCGATGCGCCCTCGGACCGGCGCTGGCCGGATGGTCGCACGTCGCGGGAGATGTTCGGCAATCTGAAAGCCGAACTCTGGTGGCTCTGCCGCGAGGCCTTGAAGCGCAGCCACGAGCATTTGCTGTTCCTGCAGCAAAGAGAAGGCGGCAGGCAACATGCCTTGACCGATCTTCTGGCTTTGCCCGCGGGCGATGCAGAGAGCGACGCGCTGGCGCTGCAACTCTCGCTGGTGACGTGGGAGCGCAACGAGCGCGGCCGGATCGTCATCGAGAAAAAACAGGCGCTGCGCCGGCGTGGCATCGCCAGTCCCGACCACGCCGACGCGCTGATGCTCACGTTCGTCGAGCCGCGCCGCAGCCTCATGGATGCCTTATGAACATGAACGCCAATGACGGGTTGCAGAATGTCGTCGCCGAACTCGGTACGCCGAAAGACAAGGCGAGCGCCTGGACCTATGCGGTGCGCTATCAGAGCAATATCGAACTCGAAAACATCTACCGTTCGAGCTGGCTCGGCCGCAAAATCGTCGATGTGCCCGTCGACGACATGACGCGGAGCTGGCGCACCTGGCATGCGGAAGATACGCTGGTCGATCGCATCGAAGCAGCGGAACGGAAATTCGATATCCGCCGCAAAATGTCTGAGGCCTTGCGCTGGGCGCGGCTGTTCGGCGCTTCAGCCATCATCATCGGTACGAAATCCGGCAGGCCGGACGAAGCGTTTGATGTGGAGCGAATGGCGCAGGGCGATCTGCAATTCCTGCATCTGGCGGTATCGCCGACCTTGATCGTCAAGGATTGGGAGACGGATTTCAATTCGCCGCGTTTCGGCCAGCCGAGTCTTTATACGTTTAGCCCGGCAAACCCCGGCAGCATGGCCACGACCGCTGTCGATGTGCATGCCTCGCGCGTCATTCCCTTTACCGGCGTCGAACTGCCGCCCAATGCGTCGCGCGGCCTCACCGCATGGGGCGACAGTGTGTTCACTTCCATCCTCGACACGCTGGTGACAGCGGGCTCGATCACTTCCGTCATCGCCTCGCTGGTGCTGGAGGCGAAACTCGATGTGGTGAAGATCGCCGATCTCGGCGCGCTGCTCTCGACGCCTGGCGGGGAAGACAAGATCCGCAAGCGCTTCGCGCTTGCCGCCAGCCTCAAGAGCGTCAACAACATGCTGCTGCTTGGCGAAGGCGAAGAGTATGACCAGAAGACGCTGAGCTTCACCGGCCTGTCGGATATTCACATCCGCATCATGCAGGAGGTCTCAGGCGCCGCCGACATTCCCGCCACGCGCCTGCTCGGCCAGACGCCAGCGGGCCTGCAATCGACCGGCGAAAGCGACCTGCGCAACTATTACGACATGATCCAAGCGCGGCAGGAGACAAGCCTGCGCGGGGCGCTGGAACGCTGCGACAGGATCGTGTTTGCCTCCGAGGGCATCGAGCTGCCGCGCGAGGCCTATTTCAGCTTCAATGCGCTGTGGCAGGAAACGCCGACGCAGAAGGCGGAGAATGCGCTGAAGAAGGCGCAGGCGACCAAGGCCTTGCATACGACCGGATTGATTGAGGAAGGGGTCTTGGCGAGGGGCGTAATATCGCAATTGATCGAGGATGGTGTTTATCCTTCGTTGGATACTGCGGTGAAAGAAGGGGCGTAAGCAGCGGACCATGAAATATCTGACGCGCGGAGCATGCCCTTCCTGGGCGACTGCTAGTTCGACTTGGCCCGCCACCGGTTGCCCAAATCAGGGCTTTTGTCATGCGAGGGGCAAAAGTCGGTTCAGACTCATAATCCGATTTGTTTGCTCGCTTGTCCTGGCGCAGCGCCTCGATGAAATCTGACGCAATACGCCTTTTCCCGAGCAGCTGTCTATTTTCTGCTAATGCACTCAATCCGGCCCGGAGGGGGCTGTCTCGACGAGTTTGCAGAGCTGCGGGTCGATGAACTTCGGCAGCGGCGATGCGGCCGTTTTCGCGGTCTTCCGGGTCGCGCGCTGGCCATGCTCTCCTCGATTTGATCGACGCTAAAGGCATTGCACAGATTATGATCTTGCCCGAATCTCAACGCGCCATCTATCTGTTGGTTCGCGCGTCGCGGTAAACCTCCAGGCGCGCGCCCGCGATGAGGGGCGAAAACCTTGTCGCCAGCCCCTGTGCGCGACCTGTGTAAGCGTGCAGGGGCTTTTGCATTTTTGCGTGGCCGCACTACATGCTCCGCCGATAACGAAGGCTCGATCGTCAACTTGCAAGTCGAGTATTTCATCCCAGAGCGGAGGCGACATCGTAACTGCCTTCGCCGATCTCCGCGCGGCCCTCACGCGTTTGACCCAAAGGGGTTAATGCTAAAATCCTACAGGCCGGATAGTCCAAACATGCTGATTGTCTTGCATTCTGGACTGTAACTATTGCAGGCTCCTCATTGATAAAGACACTGTTGAAGGTGCACCGAGCCTTCAGGGAATGGGGGTAGTCAGATGCTTTTGGATGATGACGTCAAATTGCTGACCCAAAAAATCGGGCTTGCAAATCGCGATAAGAATTTGGAACTCCACGAGATGAGTTTTCTCGAAAGGCAGCGTGAAAAGCTTGTCAGGCTCGGCGCCCGAGCAATGCTCTGTTCCGAAGAGCGTCGGGAACTAGAACGAATCTTGAATAAGGCCAACATGAAGATTGACAGCTGACCAGGCGCGCGCGCCGATCATTTGCGACGTGCTGCGCCCGGATCCGATGTCGCGAGTATTGTGATGTCGATATACTGTCGCATCTGCATCGGGAGGGCGTGCATCGGGTTCTTTATCCGCGCGTGTCTTGTAACATCCCATCCCATGATCGATCCACCCCTCGGAAGCCATGGCGACACGAGACAGACAGTAGTAAACTTCAAGCGTAGGAACGCCTGTCTCGGAACAGATTTACGATCTGTAGCGTGCTCCACGCTCCGAGTACCGTGAGGGTCGTTTCAACTGCAGACACTGTATAGCGCAGAGTATCAGGCGAGATCGAGAACCGCCCTTCGAAGTGCGGGAGAGAAAGCATCATCAGCACGGCGACATGAACCACGAGGGCGGCCAAATACCCTCCAATGATCGATCCGACAACGTTCACAATCCATCCAGGCACATCGCGCTTTTTCGGCCATGCCTCATAAAGTCCCATGGCCAGAACAGCGATAAGAAGAATCAGGACTTCCGCCAGCGGGTTGCCCACACTCGAGCTTGTTGCGAAGATATCGTTCAACAGTACGGCCATCACGGCGAGGAGTGTAATCGTCTTCACGGCGCGGGACCTTCCATTTGCCGAATGGAAGCATTCGACGCCGTCACCTTATCGGGCCCGGTAAACGCTGTGGTGTGCTGCAGCACATGGAAAACAGCCATATCGTTGGGGAAGCCGCCAATGCGCCTGGCGCGCTCAGAGTCTGACTGAAAAGTATGACTGTCATTCCCGCCAAGCGAAGCGCAGAGCGGGAATGACACACCAAGGGTGAAGTCGAACAAAAGCTTGCTACAGCGCGTTCGATCGCAACTTCCCTGCGAGACCTCCGCGTGTCGTCACGGAGCGAGGACTGAACTCAACGGTACGTTTAAGGAGTAGATGAAACCGGCCGGATCGTACACGAGGCCCACCTGACCGTTCAATTGCTGGCCGAGAGACTCCATCATTCTGGTGCCGAAGCTTCGCCGTGTAGGCGGCGCTACCGGCGGCCCGCCGCTTTCCTTCCAGATGAGCGCCAGCCTCTGGTCGACGGGGTCTATTGTCCATGTGATCTCAATGCGGCCACTGGGCTGGGCAAGCGCTCCGAATTTCGTCGTGTTGGTGCAGAGTTCGTTGAACGTCATTGCAAACGCAATAACCGCGCTAGAGGTAATTCTGATGTCGGGCCCATTGAGATGAAACCGTCTGTAGCCATGGTTGTCGTAGGGATCGGTCGCGCCGCTCAAGGTACGAGCCAGGCTGGCATTTGCCCAGCTGACCTGCATAAGCATGTCGTGCGCACGTCCCAGCGCGACCAAGCGTCCTTCCATGGCCTTTTGTCCGAGCTCTACGCTGCTTGCCGCCCGGAAGCTTTGAGAGGCAATTGCACTCACCGTCGCAAGAGTATTCTTAACTCGATGGTGCAGCTCTTCCAGAATGAGCTTCTGCAGCTTTTCGGCCGCTTCCCTCTCCTTGGCCTCGATGCCGGCCTGGGCAAGCAGGGTCTGGGCGTCGATGCCGGCTTGTTCCAGCAACAGACGAAGGTTGTCGTTTTCCGCCGACAGGACGGCCTCCTGGGGACGAGGGGGAACCAACTCAACCGAGCCCTCACCGACCATCGCCTGCAGATGAGCGATCATTTCATCGACACCTAGCGGCTTGTCAACGAAGCGGCTATCCAATGGCCTTTCGGCCTCGGTTGGCTTCACCTGACCGGAGACCAATATGATCTTGATGGCGGGCCAGCGGTCATGCACCGCGTGAGCGAGCTTCAAGCCATCCATGGTGCCGGGCATCTGAATATCGGTGAACAGGATCGAAATATCCGAGCGTGACTCAAGGATAGAGAGTGCCTCGTCGGCGTTAACGGCCTCGACTGAGTTGAACCCCGCGTCCTGGACGATATCGACTGCCCGCATTCTCAGGATCATCTCGTCTTCAACGACAAGGACGTTGGTGACAGACGGTGGAATTGCTGACATTTAAGGTACCAAGCCTCCTTGCATCAGCCGAGAAGATCGCCTGTGCATCCAAGATTATTTGACTAGCGAGGTGATAAGTACGAGCTTTTCGGACTCGAACCCTGTCCGGCGTTGCGCAAATAGAACGTATCAATGCTCGGCAAAAGCCCCGTACGAACACGATAAGTCTTTCAGAGCTGTGATAACGGTATCAAGCGAATAAGGCTTCTGAATAAATGTTCTGCCAGCGGGCAGGACCTCACTGCTGGCGTCTCCCGAAGTGACCAGTACACCTATCGCCGGCCAGCGTCGCCCTATTACTGCCGCGAGCTCCATTCCGTTCATGGAACCCGGCATGTTGACATCGGTAAACACGACCCGGATATCCGACTGCCCTTCAAGCACACGTATCGCATCGTCTGCATTTTTGGCACTGACCGCGTTGAAGCCGGCGGATTCTACCATGCATCCGGAGAGCATGCGCATCATTAGATCATCGTCAACAACAAGGATGGAAAGAGCGGGTGAATTGGACATGAGCTCACCTTCTCGGCCAAGAAAGACCGCATCTAGCTGATTTTGCTGGGGGGAGGCGGAGGGTGGGGCGGCAGGACTGCCTATCTGATACAATCCCTGACCGAGCATTTCGTTCCCTACTGCGGACCTAGGAACGATTTGCCGCCTCCGCGCGCTTGAATAGCCCTTTCTGTTCCGAGTGCTCAATGCGTGCTGCCAAGCGTGCCGCTGTCTCTCCGAAGAAACTGCTGCCGCGCTTCGCAAGCGCGCCGCGGTTGCCGGAATGCAATGTGGCGGCTCGGAAGCCCGCCGCTTTAAAGCGGCGGGTCATCCGCCGATCCACGCTAAATTCCTAAAGCGATCCCGGACCTGGCTGTCCATTCGAGCCGCCGGTAAGTCCGCCCGCGCCAACGGTGCCCGGAACGCTACCCGCTCCGCCTAAAGACGCACCCGTTCCCGGCTCTCTGCTTCCA
>JAQGJO010000285.1 GCA_028290595.1 Hyphomicrobiales bacterium
GGTATAATCGGCGGTCCCTCTCATTGCAAGCCATTACCGCGTCCTCAGGCAAACTTGCCCCGGTTTTTCCGCCGGCCCGGCCACGGCGCATTGCTGATTTCAGGCGATTTGCCGTCGGGGCCGCAAAAACCACCTCAAGCCGGCGCCTATTCCGGAAACGCCGCATCCAGCAGGCGCATGCGCACGCGCTCGCCGCCGCCCCAGCGGTCGATGCTGAGCGTGCCGGCCAGATGCATGATCTGGCCGCGGCCCTTGATCAGCGCCTGCCCCAGCGGGCCGTCGGCCGAGCGGAAGGCGATGGCCTCAATGCGCGCGTTGTCGGCTGATTGGGCACGCACGCGGATATGCTTGCCTCCCACCAACGCCGCATCGACGATGCGATGCGCGGCAAGGGCAAACACCGGCTCCGGATTGCCGGCGCCGAACGGACCGGCGCGCTCGATCTCGGTGACGATTTCCTTGCGCGCGCCACCGGCGGTGAAGGCCGCGTCGATGGTCAGCGCCCGGTCGAGCCTGGCGCGCGTCACCGCCTCGCCCAGGCGCTCCTCGAGCCAGGCGCGGAAGGCGCCGAGTGTTGCACGCTCGACGGTGACGCCCGCCGCCATCGTATGGCCGCCGCCCTTCATCAGCACGCCGGCATCGACGGCGGCGCGCACGGCGCGGCCGAGATCGACGCCGAGGATCGAGCGGCCCGAGCCTGTGCCGGTGATGCCGCCCATGGCAATGGCGAAGGCCGGCCGGCCGAACCGCTCCTTCAGCCGCGAGGCGACAAGCCCGACAATGCCCGGATGCCAGTCCGGCGACGCGGTGACGATCACCGCCGCGCCCTCTTCCTCCAGGCCCAGCGCGGCCAAGGCCTCGGCTTCGGCTTCCGCCACCGCGACCTGTTCGAGCGTCTGGCGCTCCTTGTTGAGGCGGTCGAGTTCAGCGGCGATGCGCGCGGCCTCCACCTCGTCCTCGATCATCAGCAGGCGCGCGCCAAGCGAGGCATCGCCGATGCGCCCGCCGGCGTTGATGCGCGGCCCGATCATAAAGCCGAGCGAAAACGCCTGCGGCGGCCCATCAGCGCCTGCCGCGTCGAACAGCGCGCGCAGGCCGATGCGCCGCCGCCCGTGGATCACCTGCAGGCCTTTGCTGACGAAGGCGCGGTTGAGGCCCTTCAGCGGCACCACATCGGCCACGGTCGCGAGAGCAACAAGGTCGAGGCTCATCAGCAGATCCGGCGCGGGATGAGCGGTACTCCAGAAGCCTTGTTCGCGCAGGCGCCGGTTCAGCGCCACCAGAGTCATGAATACGACACCGGCGGCGCAGAGGTGTCCCAATCCCGACAGATCGTCGAGCCGGTTCGGATTGACGATGGCCGTCACCTTCGGCAGGTCTTCGGGCGCCTGATGGTGATCGAGCACGATGACGTCGAGCCCAAGGCGCGCGGCTTCCGCGAACGGTCCGGCGCTGGCGGTGCCGCAATCGACGGTGACGAGCAAGGTTGCACCATCGCCGGCAAGTTTGGCGATGGCTTCCGGATTGGGACCGTAGCCCTCGAAAATCCGGTCGGGAATGTGAATGACGTTCGGCGTGCCGCAATGGCGCAGGAACTCCGCCAGCAAGGCCGATGAACAGGCGCCGTCGACATCGTAATCACCGAAGATGGCGACCCGTTCGCCGGCCTGCACGGCGCGGGCGAGGCGTTCCACCGCCGGTTCCATGTCGACCATCGTGGCGGGGTCGGGCATCGAGGCGCGCACGGTCGGATCGAGAAAGTCCGCCACGGTCTCGGGCGTCACGCCGCGCCCGGCCAGCACCCGCGCCAGAATGTCGGAAAAGCCGAACTGCTGCACCATGGCTTCTGCGACGGCCCTGCCCTCCAGGCCGAGGCGGTCGCGCCACGGCACGCCGAGAACGGAGCGTTCGACATTGAGAAAAGCTGGTTTCGGCGCACCTGCAAACATGCGCGCAGTTTAAGATAGGATGCCGTGAAGTGGGACACGGATTTCAGAACAGACCGTGTCCAAACACAGGAAATGCGAGAGCCGCAAGAGCATCGTGCGAAAAAGTGGACGCCGGTTTTTCGCAAAACGATGCGAATCAAAGAAACTGGGTCATCGTGCGATTCCGAAGGATTCGCACGATGATCTGGCTCTCGCATGGCGCAATGGCTCTCGAAGCGCGATCGGCAGTTATGCCCAGCTCAGACGTCGAGCGGCTGATTCTCGCTGGAAGGCCGCGCGGCGTGCGGCGGCGGCGCCTGTTTTGGCTCTGCCTGCCTCGGCTCAACCGGCTTCTGCTCGACGCCCTGCATGGAGGCGGCGGTGCGCGCTGAGAGCAGCAGATCCTCACCGGTGTAACCGTCGATCGGATACATGGCGGTGCCGATGCGCAACTGGATGTCGCTTTCGCCGAATTGCGGCAGACGCATTTTGGCGAAGGTGATGGCGCGGCGGATGCGCTGTTCGATGATCGGAAAATCGGCGCGGTTACGGATTTCCGCGACCAGAATGCCGAACTCGCCTTCGCCCAGCTTGGCGACCACATCGGAGAAACGCAGAGCGGCGCTGACGCTGGCGCCAACAGCACTCTGCACCGCTTCGATCTCGGCGGCGCTGTGGCGGGTCCGCAGATCGGCGATATCCATGATCGACAGATGCATCACACCGGTCTTGAGTTCCTGTGTCAGAGCCAGCGGAATCGCCTGGTCGATCGCGTGCAGCAGAACGGCGCCGTCGTTGACCACCGGGCGCGCCACCTGCACTTTCGCCAGATCAGACGCGCGGCGGCCTTCGCGCGCCTCACGCTGCGCCGGCACGCCGGACGCTTCTCCCGCCAGCGATCCTGCAAACTGGCCGACCGTGCGGGCGTTCCTATAGGTCATCAGCGCATAGAAGCTCACGAGAGCGAGGATCGCGGCTCCGGTCAGCATCCAGATCGTGGTGATCGTCGAGGCCGAAGCCGACACTGAGCGGCCGACACCCAGCATGCGGCGCAGGTCATCGCTCAGAAGCTGGCTCAATACCGTGTTCAGCGACTGAGCCGACTGGGCGATGGCGTCCGAATGGATGACGAAATAATCATTGCGCCGCGCCGCCGTGACATCGTCGCCGATGCTGCGCAGGGCATTGTCGTATTTACCGCGAAGATCGGCATAGCCGCGGGTAAACTGCGAACGGAGCGCGTCGCCATCGGGATAATTGCGCGTGACCTCTGCGGCCACAGCATCGAGTTGCGCCATGGTCTGCGCGAAACGTTGCGCGAAGGCGGCACGCGGAATGGCGGCCTGGGCGCGCAGTTCGACATCCGGCACGGTCAGCGAATCCCCAAACCGGTTGAGGTCAGAGAGCTGCTGGCTGTAGCGTTCCATCTGGGCGACCATTGCGGTCTGCGCCGATGTGGTGAATTGGGTGGCAAACATCGCCAGCGCGAGCAAGACGCAGGTCGCAAGGATCACGCCGATCGCAGTCAGTCCCGGCCGCGCAAAAGCAGTCATCACCAAAAACTCCAGCCAAATGTCTTGCGCATGTCCCCTGCCTCCGCTGATAACCCACTCAGGCGCTAGGGAGATTTGCTTCGATGGATGTCCTTTACGAGACGTAAATGGCCTGTCCCGCCGGACGCCTCAAAGTTTGCACAAAAGCAATGAAATTCCGGTGAACGCCGTGAAGACTTGCGCCGTTTGGTAGAATTTGATCCGGCCTGTACCGACTTGAGACTTCGGATGCGACACACGCATATCAGACATGCGAAATATGCAATGAAATTCGAAGGTCCGGAAAATCTTCGTAAAATTATATACTTCGCTGAAGACCAACGGACGGATTGCTAGCGCATCCAGCAAAAAAAGCCCGGCCAATAGGCCGGGCTTTCCTGCGGAGACGCTGATTGTCTATTTCGCGCGCGAAGCCTGCCACTTGGCATCGGTAGCGCCCGTCTTGGCTATTCCCTCGATCGCATCGCCGTTGACCCGGCCGCTATAGGTCGCACTGCCGGCGGTGAAGACGATCTGATCGCCTGCCAGTTTGCCGCCTGAAATCGGCGCCACGATATTGCCGGTCTTCACCGTGCCGGTGAGCATCTGAAACTTCTGCTCGAAGGCAATTTCGCTGTCGCCGCTGCGCCAGGTGCCGTCCACCTTCGCCGGCACGAGCCAGAAATAGGCCCGGCAATAGGAGGTGCAGCCGTCCGTCGCCTGCACGCTCTCGTCCGCCGTCCAGTCGCCCATGTCGAACGTGTTGGAGACCAGCCGCGTGCCGGGCTTCATGTCCAGCAGCTTCGGCCGCAGGCGCAGGTTCAGATTGGGCAGAAGAAACATCGTGATGACGTTGGCCTTGGAGAAATCGCTCTCGAAAATATCGGCCCGCTCGAATTTCGCCTTGCCGTCGACGCCCGCTTCCTTGGCATTGCGTTGCGACAGCGCCACCATGTCGGGATTGTACTCGATGCCGAGCGCATTCAGACCGCGCTTGGCGGCGGTGATGACGGTGCGGCCATCGCCGGATCCGAGGTCGACGAGATAGTCGGCCGGCGTGACCTTCGCCATGTCGAGCATGCGATCGACAAGCGCCTGCGGCGACGGCACCCAGACGACATCCTTGCCCTGCTGGCCGACATGCGGCTCGAAAGCCGGCGCCGGCTGGGCAAAGGCTGAACCAAAGCCAGCAGAACCGAAACTCAACGCCGCGGCGATAACCGCCATCGGCAACGAACGAGACGACAACAACGCGATTTTCATACTTCCCTCCAGAATGAACGCCTGCACAAACGAAGCTGCACAGCTTATGTTCCGATTGCCCCAGACGTCTAAGCAGACAGCTAAGGTAGAAGCAGCGCAGGTACACCCGGCTTGCTTCCCCAACACCACGGTTTTGTTTTGATTTTCGGTCGAAGCGTCGGGCGCGCTCGACCAAATGTCAAGCACGGCTCCCACGCCGGGAGATCACAAACGCATCAGCAAACGGCGCCCCCTTCGGCCGGAACAAAAAACATTTCCGCTCATGCGGACGGTTTCATGTGATCCCTTCCAGACCTTCGATCGTTTCATGTCGGCCCCACATGACAACCCGCCCCCGCGCGTAGAGGAAAACCGCAAATGAGACTCTACATTGTCGGTTATGTCGCAGCAGCGGTATGCATGTTGGCGTTCGACATGGTCTGGCTGTCGACGACGGCCCAGTCCGTATATCGCCCGGCGCTTGGCGACCTGCTGCGCCCGGACGTCAACGTCCCGCCGGCAATCCTGTTTTACCT
>JAQGJO010000068.1 GCA_028290595.1 Hyphomicrobiales bacterium
TGCTGCCGTTAGAGCTGCCATCGGCGGGCTCATGAATGTTGGCTGCTGGTTGCTGGAGATGGGCAATCAGTGCGTCCAGGCCTCGGTCTGACCAGGCCGCCGGCTCGCCATCATCGCCGCAAGAAGGAGGAGACCGAAAGCATGTTCCCCGCCTTTACGCCAGATAACGATCCGTAACTCAGCCGTGTGTCAGGCAATGCGCCTTGATGGCAGGCGCAGCCTCTGGGCCGGCGATAAACGTCAGATAGGACTTGGCGGCCTTTGCATCGCTTGCGGCCGCGCCAATACTGCCGATGAAGATAATCGGGCGCTGAAATTCCTTCGGATATTCGAGGAAGGCCGTGCCCTTCACGCACTTGATTTCGTGCTCGGCTTGCACCGCGATGTCCGCCTCGCCGTTGACCACTTTTTCTGCGTGGAAGCCGTTGCCGCGATTGGGAACGAGCTTCGGTTTCATTTCGTCCTTGATGCCGAGTTGATCGAGCACGCTCATCAGATGAACGCCACTGATGCCGCCATTCGTGGGGTCGGTGATGAGTATGGTCTTGGCGGCGAGAAACGTCTTCTTCAAACCCTCGGCCGTCGACACATCGGGCTGAGGACCATCGGCCTTAACGCCAAGACCGAAATTGACGCGAATGAGCGGCGCCTGTTCGGCGGTTATCTTGCCGGCCTTCTCGAGTTCGTCGGACGTGTTCTTCGGCACCATAATGACGTCGAAGTTCTCGCCTGCGAGCACGCGTTTACGGATATCGCCGGTTTCCGCCACGGTGACGACGAGCTTGTTACCGGTTTCCGCTTCGTAACGTGCCGTGGTTTCTTTGATGACTTCGCGCATACCGTTGGCGCTGATCACCTTGACTTCGCCGGCGGTCGCTGCCGACAGGCAGACCGCCGCGAGCGCGATGCCGGTGAACAGGGCTGATAGTATTTTTGTCGATGTGTTTATCATGGACGAGTCCCTTATCCCTAAAAAAGCTTGGCGATCGTGCCCGGCCTATTGCTCAGCCCTGCAGGCGGTCCTGCAGCCAGTCGGCAGCGAAGTCGATGCCGACTTGGCGGTTGTCGACGTGGGCGTGCTCCGCGCCGCCTTCTTCGGTCGAGAAGATCTTGATGCTCTTGTCCTTGCTGCCGACAGCGTCATAAAGCTTTTGCGCGTTCTCGACTGGGACGACGCGGTCATTGCCGCCATGCGTCACAAGGAACGGGCACACCATTTCCTTGGCGACGTCCTTCAGGGTGAATTGCTTCGCGATCTCGATGCCTTCTTCCTGGGTTTCGGCACCGACGACCCAGCGGAACTGGAAGTTCGATTGAGCCACCTTGGTCGGCGCATTCAGATTCTGCAGGCGGATCTTTTCCTGCCAGGCGGCGAGATCCCAATGCAGCGCCGATAGCGCGACGCAAGCGGCGAAGCGATGATCGCGGGCGGCAATGCGCGAGGAATAATAGCCGCCGAAGCTGTAGCCGAAGGACACGATACGCTTGGCATCGACATCGGGCCTCGAGGCCAAATAGTCGAAGGCGGCGCCGCCGGGAACTTCGTAATCGTATCGGCTCGGCATGTCGCGGATGCGGCGCGTCTCGCCCATGCCCGGGCCATCAAGCGCCAGCGAATTGAAGCCGCGCCGGGCGAATTCGCGCGCCGCAAAGAAGATGCTCATCTCCTTGGCATTGTCCATGCCGTTGACGATGACGATGGTCGGCGCCGGCTTGCCGTTGGTACCTTCCGCGCGCATGAACAGCGCCGGCAGCGTCGTACCCTGATAGGGCACTTCGACGAATTCGATGGTGGGCTCGCCAAGGCGAATGCCGGCATGCCAGCACTTATAGGCAATGGCGCTCTGCGCGCGCTTTTCCGGGCCGGGATACATGAAGCGTTCGGCATTGTAGTGATAGATGCCGGCGCGCAGGAAATAATTGGCGGCGGTCAGCTGATGGCCCTTGGCCAGCGCTGCTTCCGCGCGGTCTTCGATCATGACGCCCATGCGGCGCCACTCTTCCGGCCATGCATTTTCCTCGCCCCAGCGCGGTCGCAGCCGTTCGCAGACGCGATCGATTTCTTCCAGCGCGACGACGCCGTAAGGCGCCATGCCTTTCAGGATCAAGGTTGCATTTGACCAGAGAAAGTTATCGCCGAAGTGATCGATCCAGGGGCCGCGGTTCATTCCGTACTTCCTTTTTGCGTAGTTGCTTCACGTTGAAAGGCCGAAGCGCGATCGGCTTTGGCCTTCGTCGACGGGTGTTAATGAAGGCGAGGGCGTCTGCCTTATCGCGAAGGTTTCGGCTGCGAGGCCGTGAAGGCCTTCCAGTTCGCGATTTCGGTTTTCAGTTTCGCCTCGAGTTCCGGCCCGGCCATGAATTGCGGGCTGATGTCGAGTGTGAGCAGCCGTTCCTTGATGTCGGGCCTGTTGATGACGGTCTTGATGGCGTTTTCCAGCCGAACCCTGATGTTTTCGGGAAGGCCCTTGGGGCCGAACACGCCGTACCAGAATTCCAATTCGGCATCGGCATGCTTGATACCGGCTTCGCTGAGCGTCGGCACATCAGGAAGGGCGGGCGAACGCTCCTTGCCGGTGACCGCGAAGGCCTTGATGATCTTCTGCTCAACCAGAGGCTTTGCGACCTGCGTTGAGGCCATGATGATGTCGCTCTGACCGGCGATGATGGCGGCGATAGCCGGGCCTCCACCACGGAACGGCACATCGACCGCCTTGATCTGCGCGCCTTGCTTGACGACATCCCAGACCATCTGGGCGACCGATCCGGTGCCGGCGGAGGCGTAGTTCAGCTTGTCCGGATTCGCCTTCGACAGCTTGATCAGGTCGGCTGCCGAATTGGCCTCAACATGCTTGGCCACAGCCAGCGCCAACGGCGAATGTGCAGCCAGCGCCACGCCGGACATCTGGGTGACCGGGTCGAAGGGGTCGGAGGCTGCTTCCGGCAGCGCCGGACGCATCGA
>JAQGJO010000344.1 GCA_028290595.1 Hyphomicrobiales bacterium
TTCCTCACCCATCTGGCGGAATTCATCGGCCCTGATTCGCGTTTCGTCCATCAGGGCATGACCTCATCGGACGTGCTCGACACCTGCCTCAACGTGCAGCTCGTGCGCGCCGCCGACATCCTCATCGCCGATGTCGATGCACTGCTGGCCGCGATCAAGAAGCGCGCCTTCGAGCACAAGATGACACCGACCATCGGCCGCTCGCACGGTATCCACGCCGAGCCCGTCACCTTCGGTCTCAAGCTGGCGCAGGCCTATGCGGAATTCACCCGCTGCCGCGAACGCCTCGTCCATGCCCGCAAGGAAGTCGCGACCTGCGCCATTTCCGGCGCCGTCGGCACTTTCGCCAACATCGACCCGCGCGTCGAGGAACATGTCGCGGCAAAGCTCGGCCTGACGCCCGAGCCGGTCTCGACCCAGGTGATCCCGCGCGACCGCCACGCCATGTATTTCGCCACACTCGGCGTCGTCGCCTCTTGCATCGAACGGCTGGCGACGGAAATCCGCCACCTGCAGCGCACCGAAGTCCTGGAAGCCGAGGAATTTTTCTCGGAAGGCCAGAAGGGCTCTTCGGCGATGCCGCACAAGCGCAATCCGGTGCTGACGGAAAACCTCACCGGCCTGGCGCGCCTGGTGCGCGGCATGGTGACCCCGGCGCTGGAAAACGTGGCGCTCTGGCATGAGCGCGACATTTCGCATTCCTCGGTCGAACGCATGATCGGCCCGGACGCCACCGTGACGCTCGATTTCGCTTTGGCGCGCCTCACCGGCGTCATCGACAAGCTGATCGTCTATCCAGCCAATATGCAAAAGAATCTCGATCGTCTCGGCGGGCTCATCCATTCCCAGCGCGTGCTGCTGGCCCTGACCCAGAAGGGCGTATCGCGCGAGGACGCCTATTCCTACGTCCAGCGCAACGCCATGCCGGTGTGGCGCGGCGAAGGCGACTTCCTGACTTTGCTGAAGGCCGACAAGGACGTGGCGGCAAAGCTCTCGGCGAAGGAACTCGAAGACCTGTTCGATCTTGGCTACCACCTGAAGCACGTGGATACGATTTTCAAGCGGGTGTTCGGGGAGGCGTGAGGGGGCGCCTCCTGCCTCGGTGTCATCCCCGACGTCCGCGTAGCGGGCGAGCGGGGATCCAGACCTACTGATTCAGCAGTTGCAACCGCCAACGATCAGCATCAACGCGATTGCAGCGCCTGGTTTCCCGCTCGCGCACTGTGCGCGCGTCGGGAATGACACCCGTTCATTTGCGGCCATCGTCCCGGTCAGCCGAGCACCTCACCCCTTGCGCCCGCCCACCAACCTTTGCGCCACGTCACGATAGACATAGCTGAACGCCACCAGAACCAGCGCGCCTGCGGCGACGGGCATCAGAATAAAAGTCCACGCCGGATGCGCGATGACCATGATCATTGCATTAATTCCGGCCGGCGGATGCATCGTGTCCGTCGCCTGCATGGCGGCGATCGCCAGTCCCACCGCCAGCGCCGCTAGCCAGGGACTGTCGCCCAGTGCCCATAGCACCGCGAGGCCACAGGCGGCGGAAAGGATATGCCCGCCAAGCACATTCAGCGGCCGCGCAAACGGCGTGTCCGGCGCCGACATGACCAGCACGATCGAGGTGGTGAAAGGCACCAGCATCAGCGGCAGGTGGGCGATGTCGCCGAGAGCCACCATCAACAGAATGCCGAGTGTGCCGCCGAGCGCTGGAATAAAAATCTTCTGAAACATGCAAAATCTTCTAAACACGCAAGGCGGTTGACCCGTCGCGAACCATACCCAAATATACCTTCAACACCATTCCCTGAAAGGCAAAGCCGCTGAAAACGTCCGATCTCGACATTCTCATTGCGCCAGGTCTCGGCGGCGGCAGTTCCAGCCATTGGTACACGCGCTGGGAACAGAAGCTTTCCACCGCGCGGCGCATCGAACAGACCGACTGGCACGAGCCGAATTTCGATAATTGGGTCGCCCGGATCGCAGAGCATGCGAGCAAGACCGATCGCCCGATCGTCCTCGTCGGCCATTCGCTCGGCGCGCTGTCGATCGTCCATGCCGCGCCGCTGCTGGCCGACAAGGGCGTGCGCGCGGCCTTTCTCGTCGCACCGCCATCGCAGCGCGTGCTCCTGACTATGCCCGAGGTCGATCCCCGCTTCGCCCATGTGCCGACGGACCCGTTGCCGTTTCCGTCTGTTCTCGTCGCCAGCCGCGACGATCCTTACGCGACCTATGAGGAAAGCGAGGCAATGGCGCTCGACTGGGGCTCGGCGATATCCGACGCCGGCAATGCCGGCCACATCAACGACGAGTCCGGGCATGGCCCCTGGCCCGAAGGCTTGATGCGTTTTGCCGGTTTCCTGAAGACGCTGTAGTCTGTCCCCCACGAACAACGATGTGGGGGGAAATATGCGCCTTGGGAGATGGGCAGCGCTTGCCGCTTTGATGATCGCCATGCCGGCGCAGGCCGATCCGGTTGCCGATTTTTATCGCGGCAACACCATCCGCATCATCAACTGGGCCGCCGCCGGCGGCGAATACGACATTCACGGCAAGCTGGTCAGCCGCTTCCTCGGCCGCCATATCCCCGGCGAACCGACAGTCATCCATCAGACCATGACGGGCGGCGGCGGCCTCGTCGCTGCCAACTATCTCTATAATGTCGCGCCGAAGGACGGCACGTCGCTCGGCATCATGGTATCGAGCCTGCCGCTGTTCCAGGCGCTCGGCGATCAGGCGGTGCGCTTCGATGCGGCCCGCTTCAACTGGATCGGCACCATCGCGCCGACCCAGGAAAATCTCGTCGCCTGGCACACGACCGGCTTCAAGACCTTCGACGATCTGAAGCAGCGCGAGTTCGTGCTTGGCGCCAGCGGCGCCGGCTCCTCCAGCGTCATCACGCCGACGGTGGCGAACGCGCTGCTCGGCACCAAGATCAAGATCGTGCCCGGCTATCCCGGCGGCTCGCAGATCAACCTCGCCATGGAGCGCGGCGAATCCATGGGCCGCTGGAACACATGGTCATCCTGGAAGCTGACCAACCCAGGCTGGATCGCCGACAAGTCCATCGTCTTCCTGTTCCAGTCGGCGCTGTCCAAGCCCGCTGCGCTTGCCGACGTGCCGCTGCTAACCGAACTGGCCGGCAACGCCGACGATCGCAAGATCTTCGAACTGCTGGCGACGGCGGCGGAACTCGGCCGCCCGCTCGTCGGCTCGCCAGACATCCCGGCCGCACGGGCGGCGGCGCTCATCGCCGCCTATCGCGCGCTGTTCGAAGACGTGGAGTTCCGCCGCGAGGCCGAGCAATTGAAGATCGAGTTCAATCCGATCATCGGCCCCGACCTGCAGAAGCTGGTGACCTCGGCGCTGGCAACGCCGAAGCCGCTTGCGGAACGGTTAAAGAAGTTGATCGAGTAACGTTCGCAAGCGAAGGGCTGTCATTCCCGACGTCCGCGTAGCGGGCGAGCGGGAATCTAGAGGCCAAGGCAGAAATCAAGGAAACCGCACGTTGCCCTGGATTCCCGCTCTTGCGCTTCGCTTGGCGGGAATGACACAGCGGCCTTTATTTCAGAAAGCTCAGATCGACATATTTGTCTTTCGCCGCATCCTTCGCTTTAACGACGCCCATGTCCTGGAACGCCTTCAGCACATTGTTGAAGTCAGGATCGGGAATGGTGAGCTTGGGGCTGAACGCTTTCAAATCCTCGATGAGATATTTATAGGTCTTCTCGCTGATGACTCGATCCTGCTTGGTTTCGCGCATCAGCAAGACGATCGCCGCCTCCTTGTTCGCTGGATCATAGAGCCAGTCCGTCGCCTTCGAGACGGCGCGCAGATAGGCTTCGGTTGCCGGCCGGTTGCGCGCCAGCCAGTCCTTGCGCGCGATAATGCCGACAAAACCATAGGCCTTCACGAAGGAGGCAAAATCGATGAGCTTGTTGAAGCCGGCCGTCTCGCCCATGAAATCGAGCGGCGAGGTCACAGCGGCTGCCGACACAGCGCCTGTCGTCAGCGCCGCATAGCGGTTGGTCGACGAGCCGTCGTAGATCTTGTCCACATCGGCGCTCTTCACGCCATTCGCCTGCAGCCAGGATTCGAAGAAATTGGCGATGTCGTTTTTCGGCACCGGCAGCATGACTTTCTTGCCCTTAATGTCGGCAGCCGTCTTCACATCCTTCGCCGACAGCATCGTATAGGGATATTTGATGACGGTGGATCCGATCAGCATGATCGGCGCGCCGGCCTCGGCCGCCTGCACGACGACTTCGAAGGTCGTGTTGCCGATGTCCAGTGAGCCACCGACGACTTGTTGGGCAATGGTTGAGACATTGCCGACGTATTCGGTCTGGACCGTGAGATTTTCCGCCTTGAACAGGCCCTGTGATTCCGCAACGAAATGCGGCCAGTTCGTTGCCGTGCGCGATACCTGGCCGACGATCAGCTTGGTCTGTGCCGCTGCCGGCAAAGTTGCGCCGAGAGCCAAAGCCAGGACAGAAGCAGCCAAAAGGGATCTCTTTATAGTCATGGGTTTTCCTCCAACTAGCGCTTCGCGATTGCGAGCGTCGCTTCGGTTTCCAGGCGGATGCTTTCTCGTACTTCCTGCTCGATCGACTGCCAGATGTGATCGACATAGGTTGCGAACTGCGGCGAACGCTTCAATGCCAGCTCGCGCGGGCGCGGCAGGTCGATCTTCACTTCCTCTTTCAATCGTCCCGGGCGCACGGTGAAGACGAGCACCCGGTCGGACAGAAACACCGCTTCATCGATCTGATGCGTCACGAATAAAATCGTCTTGCCGGTCTCGCGCCAGATGCGGGTCAGCTCCGATTGCATGATTTCGCGCGTCTGCGCATCGAGCGCGGCAAACGGCTCATCCATCAGCAGCACGTCGGCGCCGGCGGTGAGCGCGCGGGCCATGTTGACGCGCTGTTTCATGCCGCCCGACAATTCATGCGGGAAATGTTTCTCGAAGCCGCTCAGGCCGACGAGATTGAGAAAGGAACTCGCTGTCTTGCGCGCTTCATTCATATTCTTTCGCTGCAGTTCCGGCCCGATGACCGTATTGTCGAGCACATTGCGCCACGGCAGCAACCCATCCTGCTGAAAGACGAAGGCGATGTTGGCGCCGGGCGCGCTCACCTGCGCGCCATCAACCGACACAGTGCCGGTTGTCGCCTTGATCAGCCCGTTGATGAGACGCAGGAAGGTCGTCTTGCCGCAGCCGGACGCACCGACGATGCTGACGAACTCGCCCTGGGCGATGTCGAGATCGAGCCCGCGCAGGGCTTCGATCGCCTTGCCGTCTTTCTGGAAAGACTTTCCCAGACCTCGCGTCGAAAGCTTCGTCGCCATCACTCGTCCTCGATATTCTGGAAGCGCCATGGCGCCATGCGCCTCTCGAGCCATTTCAGAAACTCTACCGACGCGATGCCGCAGATGGCGAGAATGAAAACCGCGACCCAGAGGCCCGCCGTATCGAACACTTGCGCCGAGCGGAAAAT
>JAQGJO010000364.1 GCA_028290595.1 Hyphomicrobiales bacterium
TGCAGGTGATCGTGTTTGGCGTCGGCCGGCATCTCGTCCCAAATACGCTTCGTATAGGGCGATGCGGGGATGAAGCCCGGCGCGACGCTGTTGACGGTGATGCCGAACTCGCCCAGTTCGGCGGCCATCTGCCGTGTCAGGCCGACGATCGCGTGTTTGGTTGACGTGTAGGGATGAATTTTCGTGCGCGAGGCAGCGATGCCGGCGCCCGAGCTGATGTTGATGATGCGGCCTTTGCCAGCGCGCTTCATGGCAGGAACGGCGGCGCGGCAGACGGCGAACGTGCCGTCGACGTTGACCGCGAAAATGCGGTCCCATTCATCGTAGGAGACGTCTTCGATTAACTTGGGTGATGTGGCCAGGACGCCGCCGGCGTTGTTGATCAGGATGTCGATGGCGCCGCCGGCCGATGCCTCGACTTCGGCGATCCAGTCCTTGACCTGGGTGCGATCGGTGACGCTGACGACCTTTGTGGTCGCGCCGTGGGCTTGCGCCTCTGTCATCCCTTCGGCCCTGATGTCGGAACAATAGATCCTGGCGCCGCGCGAGCTGAAAGCCCTGACGAAATCCTGGCCGAACCCGCCGGCAGCGCCGGTGATGGCGACGACTTTGCCTTCGAAACTCTTATCCATGATCGATCCGATGCAATTGCGTCACCAGCAATAATCGCGCGCCGACGGTGGCGTCCACACACCGGCTTTCTGCAGATCGGCGAGAACCGGCGCAAGATGCTTGGCCTCCTGCGCGCCCCAGAGCAGCATGCGCATCGCCAGGCCGCGGCCGTTGCCGTTGCGATAGAGTTCGACGATCTGTTCGGCGACTTCCGCGGGTGTGCCGACCAGGTTCATCAGGTCGGCCGATTGCGGCCGCGCGTCGCCGATCTTTGATAGATGCGAGGCCCAGGTCTTCTGGGCTTCCTCGTCGACCGATGCGGAGAGGTCGGCATAGAGCTGGCGCGCTTCGCCGGGCGTATCGCGAATGACGACGTCGGCGAGCACAATGATCTGCGGCGCATGATCCCGGCCGGTCTTCGCGGCAAGCTCGCCGAGTTCGCGCGCAGTGTCGTGAACGATGGCGTTGGTCAGCGCTGACGTAAAGAGATAATCGCAATTGGCCGCGGCGAAGTTGCGGCCGCGCGCCGATGCGGCCGCGCTGACCAGCAACGGCAGGGTCGAAGGCACGGGCCGGCGCATCTTGCCGTCGACCTTGAAATGCTGGCCTTCGTAATGGACGGCTTCCGGCGTGCGCTGCCAGAGCTCCCTGGCGATGTCGACGGCTTCCTGCGCCAGGGCATAGTCGTCGATCTTCTTTTCTAGGCCGAACAGCTTGGCTTCATGGTCGCGGAAGCCGTTGACGATGTTCCAGCCCCAGCGGCCGCCGCTGATCCAGTCGAGATGGGCACCGAGCCTGGCGATGACGACCGGATGCAGGAAGGTCGTGTGCATCGTCGAGATGATGCCGAGATGCGTCGTCGCCAGGAACAGCGGTACCGACAGAATGGTGGCGTTGGTGGAAGGATCCTGGAAACCGGTGCGTGAACTGGCTTCGGAGCCCGGCGCATAGCCGTCGGCGATCAATGCGAAATCGACGCCGACCGCTTCCAGCGCCTGGGCGAAAAGCACGTGATTGTCGAGATCAAGCACGTCCGGATTGCGCCGGGCAATCTCGTGTGACGGCAGCAGGGTGCGCGAATAGGGCCAGAAGGCGCCGATGCGCATGCTGTCATCGCGGCCCCTGTGTTTTCTTTGTCCTGCCGAGGCAGATCGTGCGGTCCACTCCATGCGAAGCCTCTCCCACGCGGTCACGACTGATACAAAGTCATTACAAGAAGCGGAGGCCTAGCGCCATTTCCCGTTGGTTATGGCCGCTTTACTATTTGTGGCTTCGCGCTTGCAGCAAAATCCCTCATCATGAGTGCAGAGAGTTTCTTATTGCCGGGGGTTGCCATGCTTACACGTCGCAGTGTCGTCGGCTCTTTGCTGGCAACGTCTTTCGTTCCTGATATCTCGGCACGCGCGCAGGACGTCTATCCATCGCGGCCGATCAGGTCGATCTGCTCGTTCACGCCCGGGTCCGGCGCCGATATTTTGGTGCGCTTCTTCTCGAACAAGCTGCAGGAAGTGTCCGGCAAGACGGTCATCGTCGAAAACAAAATCGGCGCGGCGGGCAATCTTGGCACTGAATTCGTGGCGCGTTCCAAGCCGGATGGCTACACGATCTATATCTGCCCGGCGGTGAATGTGCTGGCCTCGGCGAAATATTTCTACAAGGCGCTGGCTTTCGATCCGGTCGAGGATTTCGAACATATCACTACGCTCGCCAAGGCGCCGCTTCTGCTTGTGGTGGAAGCCAACACGCCGTTCAAGACCGCGCGCGACCTTGCTGATGACTTGAAGAAGCGCGGCACGGCCGGCGGCTATGCGGCGATCTCCAATTCGTCACAGGTGCTGTGCGAAATGTTCAAGGCGCAGTTCGGCCTGGAAACCACCGAAGTGCGGTTCCGCGATTTTCCCTCCGCGCTCGGGGAGATGCGGACGGGCAATGTCTCCTACACCTATCTCGATGCGGCGCAGGCAACCGGACATGTGGCGGCCGGGCGCATCCGCGTGCTGGCGACCTCGTCATCCGAGCGGATCGCGTCGCTGCCCGCCAGCTACCCGACGTCGATCGAGGCCGGCATCGCCAATACCGACATCATGTTCTGGTGGTCGGTTCAGGTCGCCAAAGGCACGCCGAAGCCGATCCTCGACCAGCTCGAGATATGGTTCAACAAGGTGGTGGAGCTCGAGGATACCAAAAAATTCCTGGAGCAGTTCGGCCAGGCGCCTTTCCCCGGCAATCCGCAGATGCTGAAAACCATCCTGGCCAAGGAAGTGATGGATTGGGCGGGTTATACGAAGCTGGCCAAGGTCGAGCCGCAATAGGATACCCGTACGCATGTCCACGCCCAGCCGGCCGCGCCCCAAGAGCATAGACTTTCACGCGCATTTTTCCGATCCGGTCGTCTTCGCGAAGACGGTGCCGCACAATGTTATGAGCGGCTTTGGCGCGAAGGTGCCACCGCCCGATGCGCCGCGGATCGCCTGCCAGCTCGATCCGCAATTGCAGGTCGCCGATATGGACCGGCGCGGCATCGATGTGCATGTGATTTCGTCCTCGCAGGTCATCGTCGGCACATGGTGGGCGGAGGCGAAGGAAGCCGATGAATTGCTACGCCGGCAGAACGATCGTGCCGCCGAATGGGTGGCGCGCTATCCGCAACGTTTCGTCGGCGCTTTCGATCTGCCGCTGCAGGATCTCGATCTGGCGCTCAGGGAGCTGGAGCGGGCAACGGATCAGCTTGGTCTGAAGGTCGCCAACCTGCCGGCCGGATGGGGCGCGCATTATCTCGGCGATGCGCCGTTTCATCCTCTGCTGGCAGAACTCGAGCGGCGCAACGTGCTGTGTTTCATCCATCCGGACGGCACTAAGGACCTGTGGTATCAGGCCTATGGCATGTGGAACTCGATCGGCCAGTCGATCGAGGAAGTCAAAGTGATGACGTCGATCATCTACAACGGCGTCTTCGAGATCTATCCGGCACTCAGGATCGTTGTCGCCCATGGCGGCGGATTTCTGCCGCACAATATGGCGCGGCTCGACCGCAATGTGACCAATCTGCCCCACAGCATGGCCAACATCAGCAAGCGGCCGAGCGAGTATCTGCGGAATTTCTACTACGATACCTGCGTCTACGATATCGACGTTCTGGCAGCACTGGCCCAGTCGGTTGGCACCGACCGGCTGGTGATGGGGGGCGACTATCCGGTCGGTAACGACCCGCTGGAATTCATTCGCTCC
>JAQGJO010000370.1 GCA_028290595.1 Hyphomicrobiales bacterium
TCCGCAGCATCAGCCCGGAACGCGGCAATCTGGCGGAAGCGAAGGCGCGCATTGCGCAGGTCGGTTGCGAGGCGGAAGGCAACCGCTGAACCGGGAAATCCAGCGAAAAGAATTAAAAGAAATAAGCAGGCAAAAAATCAGGCAGAAAACTCAGGCTTGCTGTTTGCGCTTGCGCGGCGAGCGCACACCGGCGTTGGAGCGGTTCATCCGGCTGGGTTTGATGCCGACCTGAACAGCGGCTTTGATGCCGGGTTCGAGCGGGCGTTCGTAGCGAACGCCCGTGAAAAACAGGATCTCTGCACTGCTCCCAACAATCGCAACCTGGTCTTTTAAGACGCACCTTTGCACTGGGAAACCAATAATATTGGACATTGCACAAGCTCCGGGACTAAACGCGCTCCTTCAGTGAGCATGAAGTAGAACGACTGCATTAGAGGGTTGGAAGGTTAATTATGTGTCAACGAATTGCCAACAGAAAATTCCCAACTTTGATCAATTACTCACGCGACCTCAGATCGCGGATAATACTCGCCTGACCGGCGGATCATATCTGTGTGGGAACACACACGGCTGGCTGTATCAGCGGCCGGAATCGCGCTCCGCGATATCGAGGAAATGACGGCCCTGCCGGTCCTCGACATCGACAATCCAGAGATCGGGATCGAACGAAAGTTCCTTGTCCAGCCGGCTCTTGATCGACAGCCCGTCGGTCCATTCGTCGGCATGCATGCGGATCCACAACCGCTCGATGCCGTCATCGCGCATTTCGCTTTGCGGGGCGGGACCAAAGAGCGCCTGGGAGCCATCGAGCCTGTCGACGACGACGAAGATCGCGCCTGCCTCGGCTGCGCCGCGACGGCGCAAAGTGGCATAGGCACCCTCGACCATACAGCGCCGCAGATAGGCCGAGACCCATATATCGGCGCGCAGGCGCATGGCGTCAGTTGATCTGAATGCCCGATTGCGCCGTCAATTCGCGCATCGTGCGGCCGGCGACTTCACCAGTCTGCGGCAGATTGCGGTCGCGCTCGAAGCGCTGGATCGCCTGCCGCGTGCCGGCGCCGAACACGCCGTCGGGCGTGACGCCATAGCCAAGTTTCGCCAGCGCCTTCTGCGCCGAGGCGACACGTTTCGAGGCTTCCGGAACAGTGGTTGACGCGACGGGCATCTGGCCCGGCGGCACAGCGCTTTTCAGCAGCGCCGCGATCGGATCTCTCGACTTCGGCTCGAGCAGGTCGGCGATGTCGCGGGCGGGCGCCGTCACACGGTTGCTGGCTGGCGTAATCGAAGCGGGGATCAGTTCGGCCGGACGCGGCGAGGGAACCGGAATGACGGGCTGGGTCAATCCAGCCTGCTGCCCGCCCTGCTGCGGCGTCGGCGAGCCGGCGCCGGCAAACAGCGGCGCGGGATGACGCGCGGTCTGGAAGAATAGGGCGTTGGCGGCAATCGCGATGAGTAATGCCGCCGAGGTGATGATCAGAAACTTGCGCCAGTTCATGCGCAGCAGGCCGCGCAAGGCTTCGGCGTGGGAGCCGCCTCTTTCTGCCGGGCGGGCCTGCGCGGCGGTGCGCGCGGAGGCGCGGCGGCGCGGCGCGGCGGCGGGAGCGTAATCGGGCTCATCGAGCTGATAGGTGTTACGCAATTTTTTTCACCATTTCGATCGGCATGGACGGGGGCAAAGCTTTGACCGCGGCGGGGCCGCGCGGAATCGTATGGATGGTCGCAAGGCGCCCGCTTTGCGCGCCCATTTCGTTGCGGCAATCCAGCGGCAGTTTGACGGTAACCCGCGTGCCTTCGCCGAGCGCGCTTTCAATCGTCATTTCACCGCCGTGAAGCCCGACAAGTCCACGCACCACCGACAGGCCAAGGCCGGTGCCCTCATAAGGCCGGTCGTAACTGTCGCGCGCCTGGAAGAATGGATCGCCGAGCCGCGCCAGGTCTTTGGCCAGAATGCCGATGCCGGTATCGGCGACCGAGATCGCCAGGCCATTGCCTTGCGGACGCACGGTGACCGTCACGGTTCCGTCCTGCGGCGTGAATTTGACTGCGTTGGACAAGAGATTGATCAGCACCTGCTTGATGGCGCGCTTGTCGGCGACGAGATCATCGATCTGCGTCGGCACATCATGCACGATTGCGATATTGGCTTCCTGCGCTTTCAACATCACCATCTTGCTGCATTGATCGAGCAACGGCGCGAGTTCGAACGGCTCGGGCAGTATATCAAAACTACCGGACTGAATCTTGGAAATATCGAGAATTGAATTGACGACCGCAAGCAGGTGTTCGCCGGACGAATGAATGATGTTGGCATATTCGCGGCGCTTGGCCGGCTCCTTCGGCGAAAGTTCTTCGCTGGCCAGGATTTCGGAAAAGCCGATGATGGCGTTCAGCGGCGTGCGCAACTCATGGCTGATATTGGCAAGGAAGCGGTCTTTCCAATAGTTGGCGCGCTCAGCGCCTTCGCGGGCCTGTTCGAGTTCGACGGCATGCTGTTTGGCCTGCGAGATATCGCGAAGAACGGCGACAACGCTTTCGCCGCCATGCAAAGTCGATTCTGCCAACGTCAGATCGAGCCTGCGGACGCGCATCTCGACCCATTGAAAGACGGGATCGACCGCATTGCCTCGATCGTCGAGCCGCGACACGCCACGCACGCGCAATTCAGCCGGCTGAACACTCTTGCCGCAGGCGGCGTCGGCGACAGCCTTCAGAAAAGCCGGACGATCAGCAACGTGGACACGCTCGAACAGAGCACGGCCGATGACATCCTTGGCTTGCAGGCCGGGCCCGACGAATGTGTCGCTCGACACATAGACCACGGCGCCGGAACGATCGAGACGCAGCACGAAATCGCCGACCGCATGCGACAGCGCATGGTATTGCGCCGCATTGAGTTGACCGGCGAACTGGCGAACCCGCTGCAGCTTAAGACCGGCCAGCGCCAGGGCGCCGGCGTAGACGATTGCCGCGATATACATGACGGCGGCCGCATGATCCGGCGCGACGCTCGCCTGCGGCACATCCAGCAGCAGCCGCCCCAGATGCAAACCGGCAACCGCAGCAACCGCGCCGCAGCACGACCAGACGATGAGAGCCGCATTGGCGCTGAACAGGGCCTCGACCGGCACGAGCGCCAGCCAAACCATTGCCGGTCCCGACAGAGACGCCGAGCCCAGGCCCGCCATCAGGGCGAAGCAAATCATTCCGACGACCGAAATTGCCTGGCAGAGCACCAGACGCCCGCTGCGGCTGACGGCCATAGCCATCGCGAACGGCAGAAGCAGGAGCCCCAGAATCGCGGTTTCACGCAACGAAGGCGCGCCATAAAGAACGACAAACACGGGAGCGAAGGCAAGCCCAACGGCTCCAAGGACCAGACGACTGGCAATGAACACGCGATGCCGCATGTTCTCTACCGGACTCGCCGCGCTCTCATGTACGAGGCTGCCGATCCGTTCCCAAAGTCCTACCAGTATGAACACGCCGCCACTCGTACCCACACGCCGCCCCAATCGGTCGACGATAGATATAAACTTCGCAGGTGCACCTTAGTGAACCCTAAACTTGCCGGCCTGAGATCGCCTAAAAAGGCTGCAGCCGCCGGTTCTGAGCCTGTGGGACCGGGGAAAGTGCACGCATGGTTTAAGAGACGTTGCCAAGCGAACCACAGAAGATGCTGACTTCTGTATCGGAAAGACGCGTCTGAGGCTGCCGCATGGTGAACACTTCGTATCTTTCAGGATTCGAATTTGGCCGATCTTTTTGACGTCAATTTGATTCGATTGAGGCACGCTTGCCCTTGTCGCAAACACTTGTCGCAAAGCAGCGGCTGCACATTCAAGGCCAAGGGCATGTTCTTTCTGGCTCGTTCGATATTCTGGCTTGGAGTCCTGTTTTCCTGGATTCCCTGGCATGGCGACGATGGCACGACCGTCGGCCCGCGCGCGGCCGTGGTGAGCCTTGCCCGCGACGCGGCGGCCGCCGCTCCCGCGCAGATAGAGAAATTCTGCCTCAAGACCCCGCGCGACTGCCTGGCTGTGGCCGGCAAGGCCCAGCAGGTGCTCAGCATCGAATCACTGCTCGAATGGGACGCGGCAAACCCGGCGCCCCGGCCCGTCAAAGCGCGGGCTTTCAACTAGGCTCGAATCCGGGCTAACCTGCGAATTCGGCGGGATTCGCCAGTTTAAGCTGGCTTCGGGCGTCCGGCTCTCCCATATAAGCTGGCAGAAAGGGACATTTCTGCACATGCCGACGGTCGAAGAAATTATCGACGATTTTGCGCTCATCGACGATTGGGAAGAGCGCTACCGCTATGTCATCGAACTCGGCCGCAGCCTCGATCCGCTGCCCGAGGAAGCCCATAACGACACCAATAAGGTGCGCGGCTGCGCCAGCCAGGTCTGGCTCGAAACCAAGGTCCAGCCCGGCGGGAGCGACGGCCCGGTGCTGGCGTTCCGCGGCGACAGCGACGCCCATATCGTGCGCGGCCTCATCGCCATCATCATGGCGACCTATTCGGGCAAGTCCGCCAAGGCCATTTTGGCGACCGATGCGCTGGCGCTGTTCCAGCAGCTTGGGTTGATCGAGCATCTGACGCCGCAACGCTCGAACGGCGTGCGCGCCATGGTGGAGCGCATCCGCCGCGACGCAACGAACGCGCTGGCTCAAAGTTAGCCTAGAACGCCGAACGTTCTAGATTTCTTTGATAGCGCATCGTTTTCGCGAAAAACCGGCATCCACTTTTTCGCACGATGCTAGCCCGCGACCACCGTCGGCCGGACCATCTGCGACGGCTCGACCATGGCGCGGGAGCCCCAGACTTTTCCTTTCGACAGACCCAGCAGTTCCTTGGCGCACTCTCTGAGAATCCAGGGCGACACGGTGACGTGCTGCGTCGCCGTGGCCATGTCGCGGAAGCAGCGTTGCAGGGCGCCGGCGCGGGCAGCGCTGCCGCCGCCATATTTGTAAGCGAATTCCGTCGCGCGGGCAGCGACCGAGGTGACATGGTTCAACGCCATGCGAATGAGTGTCATCTGGCGCACGGTCATGTCGTTGCCGCGTTGCAACTGCGCCTGCACATCGGCCCAGACGTCGAAGACGAAGCTGCGCGCGGCACGCAGCTCCGCCTCCGCCTCCCCATACAATTGATGGAAGACCTCGCCGCCGCCGACGTCGGGGATCATCGACGGACGCCGCGGCGCGACTGCAAGCGCGGCGATCTCATCGAGCGCACGGCGGGCGACGCCAAGCGCGAAGCCGGTATGGCCGCTGGTGCTGAGGCCGGAAATCCCGAGCCGGTAGAGATCGCCGCCCTGGTACGGCCGATTGGCGTTCTGACGATGGGTGAACTCTTCCGGCACGAAAACATCTTGCATCGCGTAATCGACGCTGCCGGTGGCGCGCAGTCCGAGCACGTCCCAATTGCCCTGAAACTCAACCTCGCCGATCGGCACGATGAAGACACGCGCGTCAGGCGTTTCGGTGCCGGGGATGATGCGCGGACGGCCGTTCTCGTGCACCATGGCGCCGGTGTGGGTCCAGGCGGCATGATAGAGGCCGCTGCCGTAGCCCCATTTGCCGCTGAGATGAAATCCGCCCTCAGTCATGTCGGCGCGTCCGAACGGCGCGCCCTGGCCGGCCACGATCGCCATTGTCGAACCAAAGATGTGCCGTGCCGAGGCCGGCGGCAGATAGGCGGCAGCCGTCGCCATCGACACCTGGGCGGCCATCGTCACCCAGCTTGTCGATGCGTCGGCATAGCTCAGCGCTTCGATGATTTCGAGCGCTTCAAGCGGCCAGACTTCCGCACCGCCGAAACACTTCGGCATGTAGAAACCCATCACGCCTGTGTCGCGCAACGCCTGAATGGTTGCTTCAGTCAGCCGTCCCGCAGCTTCGCTCACCGGCGCCTGCTCGTTCAGAAACGGCGTCAGGGCGCGCGCCGCGTCGACCAGCGGCAATTGACGCGGGCTCACATTTGAACGCGCAGTCGCGTCATCCGTCATTTTTGCTGCCCCTTGTCGAGCGCCGGAAGACGCAGGAAATCGGCCATCTGCGCTGCGCTCAGAGGCGCCGGGATATATTTGAACTGGATGGCATCGGCCTGGATCGCATCCAGCCCGTCAACGCGCGTCGGCTCGACGCTTTCGCGCGGATGATAGTCGCCCAAGGCCTTGGCTGCCGTTTCCTCCGGCATCCCAAGCAGGGTCGCGTAGGCCTTCATCACCCGCGGGTCACCCGAATACATCCAGTCCAGCGTCTCGCGCGTGGCGGCGATATAACGGCTCAGAACCTCAGGGCGGCGCTCCACAACCGCAAGGTTGGCGATCAGCGAGCGCACGGTCTGATTGCGCAGCGCCGGCACGACATTCGCCGGCGTGAGAATGCGGACGCGGCCCTGCTCCACGGCTTCAAGGCCGAACGGCGAGGTGGCAAAACCGATATCCAACTGCTTGGTCAAAACCTGCGTGAGGATGGTGGCATAACTGCCGGCCACTTGCGGGGTGAGTTTGACGCCGAAGTGCTGACCGAGCGCGAGCGCGATGATGTGTCCGGCCGATCCGGTGGACGAGATCGCGATCGTGCTGCCGTCCGCCTCTTTCATGGACTTCAACGGAGAGTCCGTGCGCACGTAATAATACAGGTCGTTGACGCCGGTGAAGGTTCCGCCGATCACGCGCACGGGCGCGCCTTTGGCGAAGGCACCGAGAGCGCCGTGCGTTCCAATGCCGACACCGATGTCGACGCTGCCGGAAATCACCGCCTGAATGGTTTCACCGCTGCCCTGGGTGTAGAGAATCTCAAGGGCAAGACCGTGCTTCTTGAAGATGCCCTGGTTCTGGCCGAGCTCGGCGGAAGAATTCTCCCACGCCCCTCTCTGGCCGATCGCCACTTTCAGAACGTCCTGCGCGGCGGCGCTGCCGATCAACAGAACGAGGCCCACGACAGCAAGCCTGAATGCTCTTGGCCTGAATGCTCTTGGCCTGAGTGCTCTTGGCCTGAATGCTCTTGGCCCGAACACTCTTGCGATCCGCGACATCGCGCCCTCCCCAATAATTGTTGACGGCATCAAATAATATTCGGACGGGCGTGTCAATGCGGCGGTCAGCCGACGTCGACACCGGATTTGGCGGTTGCGGCCTTGGCGCGACCCGGCGAGTCTTCCGTCTCAGTTACGCCGACGTCAAAGTCGAGCACGTTCTGGTACATGCGATCGAGAAACCCCTCCAGCATCGTGCGTTCGGCGACACTAAAATCCTGCACCAGCACTTCGTCATAGATCTTGAAGTGAGGGGTCAGGGCCGCCGCGAGGCGTCTCCCTTTCGGTGTCAGGCTGACGATCACCGAGCGCGCGTCATGCGGCTCGCGTTCCCGCCGCACCAGCCCGTTGCGGGTCAGCCGCGCCAGCAGATGCGACAAGGCCGACGGATCGACGCTGATGTCGTTGGCGAGTTCGCCGGCGCTGCGCCGGTCCTGTTCGACGAGCCACAGCAGCACCCGGGCGCTGGGCAGGCGCAGACGATGCGGGCGGATGCGGCGATTGGCGTGCTCGTTGAGCAGGTCCATGGTCCGGTTCATCCGATAGCCGAAACGATAGGGGGAGATCATGGCCGGCTTTTTCACCTCGCGTGTCGGATAAATTCACCTTAAGGGTCGTTGCAGATGCCGACAACCGAAGCAGGGGGTCGGCTTTGGCCAAAGAAAATTGGGCCAAAAAAATTGGGAGGCACCTGTGAGCAATCTCGACGACTGTCGCCAGAAGCTCGTTGTCGCGAACCGGATTCTCGCACACGAAAATGTGATGGACGCATACGGTCACGTCAGCATACGCCATCCCGACCAGCCCGACCGCTTCCTCATGTCCTGTTCGCGCAGCCCGGAACTCGTCACGCTCGACGATCTCATGGAGTTCGACCTCGATTGCAACCCGGTTGCGCCGGACGATCGGCGTCTCTACGGCGAACGTCCGATCCATGGCGCGATCTACAAGGCAAGACCTGACGTGCAGGCGGTCGTGCACAATCATTCGCACGACGTCCTTCCCTATACGGTGAGCCGCAACCTGGCGCTGCGGCCGATGATCCATTCAGCCGCCTGCATCGGGCATGAGCTGCCGGTGTGGGACATTCGCTCGCGCTTCGGCGACACAAATCTTCTCGTCCTCACCATGGATCACGGGCGTGACCTGGCCCAACGTCTCGGCTCAAATGCAGTTGTCCTGATGCGAGGACACGGCTGCACGGTGGTGGCTGATACGATCGAACAGGTGGTGATGCGGACGATCTACCTGACGGTCAACGCGAAGCTGCAACTCGCGACCTTGCCCTACGGCGACATAACGTTCCTGAGCGAGCGCGAAATCGAACTGTCGAGTGAACTGCATTTCTCGACGGTATCGATGTCACGCGCCTGGGAATATTGGGCGCGCCGCAGCGGCAGCGTTTAGCGCTTGGTGCGACGGCGCTGCTGACCGAGGCCCATCTGCTTGGCGAGCGCCGAGCGGGCTTTGGCGTAATTGGGCGCCACCATCGGATAATCGGCAGGCAGGCCCCATTTTTCACGGTACTGCTCCGGGCTCAGATTGTACTGCGAGCGCAGATGCCGGCGCAGCGACTTGAACCGCTTGCCGTCTTCAAGACAGATCAGATAGTCCTCGTGCACGGAGCGGCGTGCTGAAACCGCCGGCTTGGGCGGCTCAACGGTCTTGGGCACCGGCGCTCCGCCAATCCGGACCAGCGCCGAATGGACTTCGCTGATCAGGGTCGGGAGTTCCGACATGGGCACGGGATTATTGCCGACATATGCCGAAACAATATCTGCGGCCAGTTCGATGAAATTCGCTTCGCTAGTATCAACCATTTGGATGTTTCCGCGCTTAATTAATATTAAAAATCAAATACTTCATATGATTTACTTCGAAATTTCGCCTCAGTATACATTTTATGACACACGAGTCTTACGGCTCAGTCAAAAAATATGCTTGCACAAAATATAAATCAAGCCTGCTCCAGACGGCGGCACCGGCAGTATACCAGTCTATATACGATTCACTGGGCTGTAGACTTGATGAATTTGGCTCTCAGTGAATTTCACCGTCGTACATGCCGGTTATGCTAGGGTCAAGATGACCGATTCCGAGGCAGTAAAATGAAAAAGCCGGCCAGAACCAAGGTAAAATCACTGAAGAAGAGTTCGTCAAGAAAGGCTGCGGTCAAAAAGCCTGCAGCAAAAGCACGCAAAGCTGCTGTTCGCCGGATGAAGGTGAGTGCCCCCATTGCCCCGGCGCGCATTCCCCGGGCGCAAGTCCACCACGGCCGCACTATCGTCGACGACTTCGCCTGGCTGCGGGCCGACAATTGGCAGAAGGTGCTCAAGAATCCGGCCGCCCTGCCGAAACCGATCCGCAGTTTTCTGGAAGCCGAAAATAAATATGCCGAAGCCATGCTGGCGCCGGCAAAGCTGTTGCGCAAGCAACTCGTCAAGGAAATGCGCGGCCGCATCAAGGAAGACGATTCACAAGTCCCCTGCCCCGACGGCCCGTGGCTCTATTACGACCGCTATCGCAAGGGCGGACAGCACGCCCTCGTCTGCCGCAAGCCGCGCGACGGCGGCAAGGAACAGATCCTCATCGACGGCCAGGCCCTCGGCAAAGGCAAGAAGTTCTTCGATCTGGAGACGGCTGAGCATTCGCCGGACCACAATCTCGTCGCATGGGCGGCCGACACCAGGGGATCGGAATATTTCGTCATCCGTCTGCGTGACGCAGCCAAGGGCAAGGATCGTCGCGACAAGATCGAGAATACCGATGGCGCGATCGCCTGGAGCGCCGACTCGCGCTCATTCTATTTCGTGCGCATGGACAACAATCACCGCCCCTACCGCGTCTATCGTCATCGCGTCGGAAGCAATCCCGACACCGACGAGCTGGTGTTCGAAGAAGCCGATCCGCGCTGGTTCATCCATCTTTCGAAAACACGCTCCGGACGCTTCGTGCGCATCGAGATCGCCGACCACGAAACATCGGAAGCGCGCCTGATCGACCTCACAGAAGAAACACCTCGCGTGTCCATCGTCGCTGAACGCCGCGAACACGTTCGCTTCGAAGTCAGCCATCATGACGACACGCTGTTCATCCTGACGAATGCCGATGGCGCGGAAGATTTCAAGATCGTGCAGGCACCTGTCGGCAGCCGGTCTTCGGAGACATGGAAAGATGTGATCCCCCACAAGCAGGGCCGCCTCATCACCGACCTGACGGTGTTCGCCCGCCACCTCGTGCGCGCCGAACTTGAAAACGGCCTGCCGCGCATTGTCGTGCGCGAGATCGCCAGCGGCGAGGAGCATGACATCTCCTTCGACGAAGAAGCCTATGATCTCAACCTCGGCGAAGTGCTCGAATTCGACACCAACGTATTGCGGTTCAGCTATTCGTCGATGACGACGCCATGGGAGACCTACGACTACGACATGGTCAGCCGCAAGCGCGTCTTGCGCAAGCGTCAGGAAATTCCCTCCGGCCACGACCCGCGCAAATACAAGACGCGGCGGATTTTCGCCGTATCGCACGACGGCGTCGAAGTGCCGGTGTCGATCCTTTATGCGCGCAAGACCAAGATCGACGGCACCGCGCCGCTGTTCCTGCAGGGCTACGGCTCTTACGGATACGCCGCGGCGGCGGGCTTTCGCAGCAATATCCTGTCGCTCGTCGATCGCGGCTTCGTCTATGCCTCGGCCCATATCCGCGGCGGAACCGACAAGGGATGGGGCTGGTATCTCGACGGCAAGCTCGAAAAGAAACCCAATACGTTTCACGACTTCATCGCCTGCGCCAAACATCTGGCGAAGAAGCGTTTCACGGCGGAAGGCAATATCATCGCCATGGGCGGCAGCGCCGGCGGCATGCTGATGGGCGCGGTGGCGAACATGGCGCCGCAGATTTTTGCCGGCATCATTGCCTCGGTTCCATTCGTCGATGTCCTCAACACCATGCTCGATGACAGTCTGCCGCTGACGCCGCCGGAATGGCTCGAATGGGGCAATCCGATTGTCAGTCCGGAAGCTTTCGACGCCATTCGTGCCTACTCGCCCTATGACAACGTGCGGGCGCAATATTATCCGCCGATCCTCGCCGAGGGCGGACTGACGGACCCGAGAGTCACCTATTGGGAACCAGCGAAATGGGTGGCGAAGCTACGCGCCGAAATGACTGGCGGCGGTCCTGTCCTGCTGCGCACTAATATGGGCGCCGGGCATGGCGGTTCACCGGGACGGTTTCAACGACTTGAGGTAATCGCCGTCGTATTCGCATTCGCCATTCTGGCCGCGAAACACTAATTTAAGGCTTAAGCGATTATACTGA
>JAQGJO010000493.1 GCA_028290595.1 Hyphomicrobiales bacterium
CGCTGAAGTAGCGCTTTATGAAATCGCGGCCGCCGAGTTTGTAGAAGGCGCCGAACGTCCATGTTCCGCCGTTGGCGTGATAGGGATCGCGAATGCCGATCTTGCCCTTCAGCCTGGGGTCGAGAAGGTCCTCCAGTTTGGTGACGCGGAAGCCATTGGAATTGTCCATGTTCTGGAAGGCGAGATTGGTGGTGAACAGGCTCTGGATGAAGACCTGCTTCGCCTTCGGCGTCGTCCACTGATAGTCCGGCGCATTCCAGTTCGATGGGTCCGCGACCTCGGGCAACAGCAGAAACGGCTCGAGATCCTGAAACGCGCCGGCCGGAATAAGGCTGCTGTTCATGTTTGTCGTCGACGCCCACATCACGTCCCAGGCGTAGACATTGTTCTTCTGCTCGTTGAGCACGCGGGTGACCATGGCGTCGGGAATGATTTCAGTGACCGACACTTTG
The DNA here is from genome assembly GCA_028290595.1 of Hyphomicrobiales bacterium. Next base: position 453 of record JAQGJO010000493.1, read on the forward strand.
ATATTTGGATACTTGCGTTGGAACGGCCGTATCGAGGCCGCATAGCCATCCTGCGAGTGCACCGAGATCGCCAGCGCCTGGCCCTTGGATTTCTCCAACGCCGCATCCCATTTCGCTTTCCAATCCGCCGGCGCCTGCGCATGTGCGCCAAACGCCACCATGGTAGCGATCGCTACGGCTGCTGTGCGCTTCATCCGTCCCTCCCGATCTTGTTTCTGGATCTTGTTGTTTTTTGCTATGCCACATGCCTGACGGTCAGCGGGCGCGTCGCCTCTTCGACCCCCGCGCTTCTGGGCAGCAGCGTATCGATGGGACGCACGCGATAGGCCTGCGGCCTTGTGGCTTCCGGCGGTTCGATCCCCTGCTGCAGTGCCTTCGCCGCATCGAGCAACCGCTTGCGCATGGCGACGATGGCAGTATCCGAACTGGTCAATTTCTCCAGGCTGCGGTCGGCGATCCAGCCCGGCCCCTGTTCCTGCGTCACCGCGAGATCCTGGTTGGGAATAGCCTTGATGCCGGTGAACGTGCGCTTGCGCTGGTCTTCGCGGTCGATCAGGTAATTGTTGGACCGGTTGGCGACCGGCGTGAACGTGCCGGGAATCATTTCGGGGAAGATGACGCCGGCTGCCGCGATCTCGCGGTCCCGTTCCGTCAGCGGCTTGTCGATCTGCGTCCAGATACGAAACTGTATCGTGTTCTCGTCGTCGATCGGCACGCGCATATTGGTGATGAACGGCGCATCCAGCGGTGATGCCACCATGGTGGCGAACGGAAACAGCCACTGATTGATCCGCCAGTGATAATGCTCCGGCCCGCCATCGCGCTGCGCCGCCAGCATCAGGCCATAATCGGTTGGCTTCACGGTCCAGCGCGGCGACGTATCCTGGAAGGCAAAAGCCGACACCCGCGACCCCGGCAGCGCCGACTTGTCGAGCGAACTGTGCAGGAAGGAGACGTGGCTGGAATCGATGTCGCCTTCGGCAAACTGCAGATAATTGCCTTCGACGACGATCTTGCTGATGTGGCGATGGCTGTCGCCGACTTCGAATAGTTCGGCAGCCGGCGGTTCCGGCTTCAGCTCTGCCGGGCCAAAATAGCCCCAGATCATGCCGCCGCGCTGCATCACCGGATAGGCCCTTGTCTTCATATTGCCCTTGATGCGATCGCCATCTGGCGCATTCGGCAGATCGACACAATTGCCGTCGACGTCGAATTTCCAGCCATGATAGGCGCAGCGCAGGCCGCAGTTTTCATTGCGTCCCCAGATCAGATGGGCGCGGCGATGGGTGCAGTAGCCATCGAGAATACCGACTCGGCCATCGGTGTCGCGGAAGGCGACGAATTCCTCGCCGAGGACGCGCAATCGCACCGGTTCGCCGTCAGGCTCGGACACTTCGGAGGCGAGCATCACCGGCAGCCAGAAGCGCCTGAAAAGGTTGCCCATCGCCGTTCCCGGCCCAACACGAACCAAAAGCTCGTTGTCCTCGCGCTTCATCATGGCGATTCCTCCATTTTGTTTCGTCCGACCGCTGCTTGCGTCAGTCTGGAACGAGTATTGTTCTTTTTATAATGCACTTTTTTGCACGGCTAATATATTCGCCTGCGAAAGCTATAAGAAATTCCTACTGCCGACGAACTAGTAGGAAAAAAACATCGGGAAAACGCCAATCCGGGAACGCTCATGTCGAACGATCCGCAGTTCACCCTGCGCCAGTTCCGCTATTTCATGGCCGTGGCCCGCTGCGGCGGCTTCAATGCGGCGGCGCGCAGCCTCGGCATCTCGCAGCCGGCGCTCGGCCTGCAAATCCGCAACCTCGAAGACGTGCTCGGCGTCGCCCTGTTCGACCGCTCGGCCCAGGGCGCGACGACGACGCCGGCCGGCAAGGCCCTGATGGAGGAAGCCGAGTTCCTGTTCGGCCGGCTCAAGCTGCTGCAGGACAATATCAGCACCTATCGCGACAACTCCGTCCCAAAACTCATCGTCGGCGCCACGACGACCGTGGCGCACGCCCTGCTGCCCTATCTGATGCAGAACTGCCCGCAGCCCTTTACCATCTCCCTGCACGAAGGCGGCGATAGTGCCGCACTGATGGAGAGCGTGTGCGCCGGCACGCTCGATGCCGCGCTCTGCTATGAAGCGCCCCATCCTGACGTCAAGCAGATACGTCTGTTCGATGAGGACTTCATGCTGACTGGCCTGGCCAAGCGCATCGGCCATCTCAACTCGATCCCGCTGTCGCGCCTCGGCGACTACAGCTTGATCGTCGGCCCCAACGACAACACCAAGGCGCACACGCTCTTGCAACTGGCGCGATCGGTCGGCGCGACCGTGTCGATCGGCGCCGAGATAAATTCCGTCACGCTGAACGTAGAACTGCTGCGCCAGGGCTATTTCATCGTCACGCCTTACGGTCGTTACCTGCAGGAAGTGGAGTCTGGTGAACTCGCAGCTGTCCCCTTCGACCCGCCGTTCACGCGCACCATGAGCCTGATGGTGCGAAAGGCCCTTGGAGAGTCAGCGACCGGCTGGCTGACCGCCCTGATTCAGAATGGCGTCAACGAACGCATATCCGAAGGCCGCTTCCGCTGGCGCACGTTGACATGACAGCCTCACTGTCATCAATCTGAAAAATATCAAGCCGGATTGTGCGTTCGACATAACCTGCTAGTCTCCCTTGAAACATATGATGCGGGCCAAGAAGCCCGCCTGTAACAGGGAGATTTAGCGCTGATGGGCAATAATGTTCTTCTCGTGGGCAGCGTTCCATTCGATACGGTCGAAGACGTCATGCGCAATTGCAGCGATGCGCTCGGCCCCAACCTTCAGGCCATACCTGACGGCGAAGTCGGAGAACGTCGCTCATGGGTATTGCGCCTGTCCTATCAGGTCTTCAACGGCCATATCGATCTCGAAACCATCAAGCGGCCGGCGCGGGTCGACGGCGTCGAACAGTTAATGCCGCAGAGCCGCGACGACGTCTGGCTGTTCCGCGTCAAGCCTGGTGTCGAGACTGTGCGGTTCGGCAATCCCGGCTATCGGCTCGGCTATGCCAAGGACGCCGTCAATTCGTATTTCGTCTTCAAGACATTGCGCGACCAGGGCGTGATCCCCAAAGGGCAGCGCTTCCAGATTTCCATGCCCATGGTCAACAGCGTCATACGCCCACTGACCTTTCCCGAGGCTGCTGATCTCGCGCGCATCCGTCCCGGTTACGAAGAAGCCATTGCCGCCGAACTCGACGCCATCCTCGCCGCGATTCCCCACAAGGATCTCGCCATCCAGTGGGATTGCGCCTGGGAAATATCGGCCGTCTATAACAAGCCGGAAGGCTATCCGGGCGAAGGCGACATCGAGACCCACACGGCGCCGATCGGCCGGCTGTCGAAGCGACTTCCAGCGGATGTGGCGCTTGGTTTCCACTTCTGCTTCGGCACATTCGGCGGCTGGCCGCGCTTTGCCCCCGCGGATCTCGGCCGCGCCGTCGATCTCGTCAACGCCGCCGTCAAGGCGACCGGTCGCAATGTCGATTGGGTGCATATCCCCGCGCTCGACCGCTCGGACGATGCCTTCTACGCCCCGCTCGCGAAACTCGATGTCGGCAAGGCCCGGGTCTATCTCGGCCTCGTTCACAGCATGGAGAGCTTTCCGCAACGCCTGGCAGCAGCGCGCAAGTTTTTGCCCGATTTCGGCGTTGCCGCCTATTGCGGCTTCGGGCGTATCGCACCGGAAGAGATGCCGAAGATTCTGCAGGACCATAAGGACGCGTTGAAAATAGCAGGCCTGCACGCCTGATCGACAACCTGCACGCTGAACAACAAACGGGGAGGAATGTATGAAGGGGTTGAGATCGCGTCTTGCCGTCGCCGCCGCTGTGCTCGCCCTGTCCGGCACGGCGGCGCTGGCGCAATATCCAAACCAGATCATCAAGATCGTGTCGCCGGCACCGCCCGGCGGCAGCACCGACATCGTTGCCCGCCTGGTTCAGCCGGGACTGCAGGAGAACCTCAAACAGACCGTGATTGTCGAGGCGCGCGGCGGCGCCGGCGGCTATCTCGGCTCGGAATATGTCGCGCGCGCCAACCCCGACGGCTACACCTTGCTGCTCGGCGGCGCCTTCTCCACCATCACCGCAACCTTGCAGAAGAAACCGAGCTACAACCCGCGCACCGATCTCATCCCCATCGCCATCTTCGCCAGCGTGCCCAACATGCTGGTGGCGGGACCGCGCCTGAAGGCGAAGAGCGTGCAAGAACTCGTCGCGCAAGCCAAGGCCAACCCCGGCAAGTTCAACATCGGTTCGAACGGCATCGGCACGACGCTGCATCTCTCCGGCGAATTGTTCCAACTGCGCACCGGAACCAAGATCGAGCACATCGCCTATCGCGGCTGGGCCGATTGCGTCGCCGGCACTGTCAACGGCGAAGTCGACATGATGTTCGACAATCTGTCGACAGCGCTGCCGAGCATTCAGGCCGGCAAATTGCGGCCGCTTGCCGTCGCCGCACCGTCTCGGCACCCGTCTCTGCCCGATGTGCCGACGCTCGCCGAACTCGGCATCAAGGACGCCGAGGTCATCTCCTGGTTCGGCATCATGGCGCCGGCCAAGACGCCAAAACCGGTTCTCGACGCGCTGGGCAAAGCCTTCAAGACCATCTCGGAGAATCCCGACTTCCAGCGCCTCGTCCACCAGCAGGGCATGGACGCGACCTATTACGATCAGGCCGGCGCCGAGAAATTCTGGATCAGCGAAATCGACAAGTGGAATAGCGTCATCAAGGCGTCTGGCATCTCGGCGCAATAGGGTCCACGGAACCAAACCCGTCAAACAGTCATGGCTGAGTCGAAGCAGTCTTGAGCTCGGCCGGACCTCTTGCGATTTGCTGCCGAACAGGAGATCATCTCCGGGTAAGCTATTGGCTTAAGAGGGAAATTTCATGCGCTTGATTATTTTATCCGTTGTCGCAGCATTCGCATTCACCGCCCAAGCGGGCGCTTCCCAGACTGTCAACGGCTCGGCGTCTGCCACCGTCGTCAAGGGCGAGCAACATGCCGGCTACAAGGTCTGCCGGAAGGTCGGATCGGCTTACGTCTGCAATTGAGCAGTAGAATGATTGGCCGGAGCCATCCAGTCTCCGGCCAACATGCCTTCGACCCGGACGGCAGATCGGGTTGCGCCAACAGCCAACCTCCGTTATTCGTAACACGTCGAAAAAGGCAGACTTGGTCTGGGTAGGCCCAAGTCCTTCTGAACTCGGAGTTCCTCCGAAAGCAGAAGTTCTGTTCCCAGCTTTTGCCGGAGAACCCTCGACGAATACAGGACGCGCGCTGCGTCCGTGTTCGTCTGTGGTTTCTCGATAGCGAGACACTCCTGACGAACATCCGTTCAGGAGCAGGTTATGTCGCTTTTATCCGTTCGAAATATCTTTTCTGTTCTGCGAAGTCCGACGGCCGTCGTTGCCGTATCGGTGTTTCTCACCTTTTCGGGCTTTACGCTCATCATCCCGGTGCTGCCGTTCGTCATCGGACAATTCGTTCCGTTCCATGAGGTTGCCCGCTACGTTTCCCTCATCATTGCCGCATATGCCCTGTGTGCGTTTCTCGCCGCCCCCGTTCTGGGTGCATGGAGCGATCGCCTTGGACGTCGGCCGGTGTTGTTATTTTCCATCGCCGGATCGGTGGTTGGCTTTGTCATATTCGGCCTGGGCGGAGCGCTGTGGGTGCTCTTCGCCGGACGCATGATCGCCGGGCTGACGGCCGGCAATGTTTCCGCCATGTACGCCTATATCGCCGATACCCATGCGCCGAAAGATCGGGGCGCTGCCTTCGGCTTTCTTGGCGCTGCCGGCGGATTGGGCTTCATGCTTGGGCCGGCGCTGGGCGGATTTCTGGGTGACATCTCCTATGCGCTTCCAGCCTTTGCCGCGGCCGGCGTTACCGTACTGAACGCGCTGTGGGTCTACCTGTGCGTACCGGAGAGCCTCCGCATCGAGCATCGGTCTGATCGCCTGCAATGGAACCAGTTTAATCCATTTCGGCAACTTATCGCCGTCCTCAACAACAAGGCGATACTGCCCATCTTTGCAACAGCATTCCTCTTCTTCACGGCAGCCACCATCATGCAGTCCAATATGGGCGTGCTGCTGAAGGAAAGCCTTGCTTTCACCCCGACTTTAATAGGCGCTTCGCTGCTGGGCGTCGGCGTGATGGACATCGTCAGTCAGGGCGTCGCCACACCGAGATTGTTGCCGCGATTTGGCGAACGTCGTGTCGCGATCGCCGGGCTGGTGATCAACGCCGTCGGCTTCGCATTGCTCGTATTGCTGGCAGCGCAGCCCTCGATCCCGCTTCTGGCGATAGCCACTGCGGTGCTCACCTTTGGCGACGGCTTGTTTCAGCCTTCGGCTAACGCAATCATGTCAGGCGCTACGCCGGCCGATCAACAGGGACGGGTGCAAGGCGCAAATCAGGCGCAGCAGGCGATCGCGCGTGTCATCGGCCCGCTCGGCAGCGCCACCCTCTATGAGATATTTCCCGGCGCTCCTTATCTGGCCGGCGCACTGCTCCTCGTTGCAGCAGTCTTTATTCTTGCGCCGGCGAGGCTTGCGTCTGCACAGACTGATTCAGCGGCTCGATGACGAATGGATCGCCTTCCAGATGCGCTGCGAGGTGATCGGCATCTCCAGATGTTTGACGTTGTAATCGCGCAATGCGTCGATCACGGCGTTTGCCAGGACAGCGAGAGCCGGTGTCGTGCCACCCTCGCCTCCTGCGCGTATGCCCAGCGGATTGCTCGCAGCCGGCGTCTCGCTAATGATCGTGTCATATGCCGGCATGCGGTCGGCGCGCGGCATGGCGTAGTCCATGAACGAGCCGGACAGAAGCTGGCCCGACGAGGTATCATAGCTGCAGATTTCACTGAGCGCCTGCCCCAACCCTTGTGCGATGGCGCCATGCGCCTGGCCATGAAGGATCAGCGGATTCACGGCCCGCCCGACGTCGTCGACGGCAACGTAATTGACCACCTCCAACGCGCCCGTTTCCGGATCGATCTCGACCTCGCAGACATGGCTGCCGAAGGGAAATCCCGCCGCCTTCGACACCTCATCGCAGGTCGCGGTCAACGGTCCCTGAAGATCCTCAGGCAAGGTCTTGTCGCGCTCGGCCGCCAATGCAAGGTCGTAGAGACTGACCGATGTGTTGGCCCCGACCTGCGAGAACCGGCCGTCCTCGAAATGGAGCGTTGAAGCATCAGCCTCGAGGACATGCGCCGCGATGAGCCTTGCCCGATCGAGAACGGCGGCAGCTGCTTTTCCCATAACAACCCCGGCAAGCCGCATCGAGCGGCCGGCATGCGAACCACCGCCAGCCGTCACCCGCATCGTATCTCCCTGCACAAGCCGCACTTCCTTGAAGCGCACGCCCAGCGCGGTCGTGATCACTTGCGCGAAACTCGTCTCGTGGCCCTGACCGCTTGAAAGCGTACCGATCACCACCTCGATGACCTCTTCAGGAAGCACCGTGACTTCGGCGCGCTCGCGCGGAATGCCGCTGGCGATCTCGATATAGTTTGCCACCCCGATGCCACGCAGTCGTCCTCGGCGGATGGCGTCGGCCCGACGCTTTTCAAACGTCTCCCACTTTCCCCGCTCAAGCGCGATGTTCATAACGTCATCATAGCGGCCGCTGTCATAGGTCAGGCCGACGGCGTTCCTGTAGGGCAAGGCGGCGGCGGGAATGAGATTGCGGTGCCGCAGATCGAGACGATCGAACCCGTGCTCTTGTGCAGCAAGATCGATCAACCGCTCCATGACGAACATGGCCTCGGGACGGCCGGAACTGCGATAGGAATTGGTCGGCGGCGTATTGGTGAAAACGGCCTGCGCCCGCACATGAGCATGTGGGATCTGATAGACGGTCGTCGCCAGCTCCACGCTCTTCGTCAGTGGGCCATAGCTGACCGAGTGCGCGCCGATGTTGCTGGTATTGGTGCTGCGCATCGCCAGAAAATCACCGTCGGCGCTTAGCGCCAACTCGGCTTCGACTTCAAGATCCCTGCCGCCGTAGTCGGACAAAAATGCTTCGCTGCGGTCGCACGTCCATTTGACGGGCCGGCCGACCAGCCGCGCGGCCCATGAAATCAGGGCAAACTCGACATAGAAGGCGTTTCGCGTACCAAAATTCCCGCCCACATCCTTGGCGATCACTCTGACGTTCTCATCCGGGACGCCAAGTATCGTGGCTAGTTCGCGGCGTTGACGCACCACGTTCCCACTGCCGGCCCGCAAGGTATAAATGCCGGTCTGCGGATCGAAAGCCGCCAGCGCGGAGCGTGGCTCCATGGGCACGCCGGTGACGCGCTGAATCCATGTCTTGAGACGGACCACGTGCGCCGCGGCGCGGAACGCCTTCTCGACGGCCTCCCCGTCCCCGACTTCGGCATCGAGCGCGATGTTCGTGCCGGCAGCGGGATGGATCACCGACAGATCTTCGCGGCCTTCCAACGCGCGAAGCGAAAAGGGAAGAGTCCCATAACTCACCGCAACCGCTTCTGCCCCGTCTTTGGCAGCAGCAATACTGTCGGCGATCACGATCGCTACCGGTTCACCCACGAAACGTACCCGGTCAACAGGCAGCACGCGATGACTTGAGACGAAGGGAACGCCCACTTTCTGCGTCAGTTTGATGTCGAGCGAATTGGCGACTACGGCGCTGTGGGGAACGGGTTTCAGACCTGCGGTCTCGGCATCCTTTCCCGTGAGGACCGAAACTACGCCCGGAAGAGCCAACGCGGTTTGCACATCGATAGCTTCAATCGTCGCATGCGGATGGGGAGAGCGCACGATTGCGGCATAAAATTCGCCCGTCTCCGAGGAATCGTCAGAGAATTGACCGGCGC
>JAQGJO010000543.1 GCA_028290595.1 Hyphomicrobiales bacterium
ACGGCGGCCGCAGCGTCTTTGGCGATGAGCCGCCGCCTGCTACACGCATATCCGAGAGGCAGGCCCGTTGAAGATCGCCACCTTCAACGTCAATGGTATCAACGGCAGGCTGCCCGTGCTGCTGCGATGGCTGGATGAAAGAGCGCCGGATATCGTCTGCCTGCAGGAGTTGAAGGCTCCGCAGGAGCGCTTTCCCGAGCAGGCTCTCCTTGACGCAGGCTATTGCGCCATCTGGCATGGCGAGAAGAGCTGGAACGGCGTCGCCATTCTGGCGCGGGGGACCGTCCCTGTCGAACGCCGCCGCGGCCTGCCGGGCGACCCCGAAGACAGTCACAGCCGCTACATCGAGGCTGAAGTCGACGGCATCATCGTCGGCTGCCTCTACATGCCAAACGGCAATCCGGCGCCGGGCCCAAAATTCGACTACAAGCTGCGCTGGTTCGACCGGCTGACCAAGCACGCGAAAAAACTGTTCGGCGCGAAAGAGCCGGTGGCGCTTGTCGGTGACTACAACGTCATGCCGACCGATCTCGATGTCTATAAGCCGGAACGCTGGCGCGACGATGCCCTGTTCCGGCCGGAAGTGCGCTCAGCCTATGCCAAGCTGATCAAGCAGGGCTGGACAGACGCGTTGCGAGAGCTGCATCCGGACGAAAAGATCTACACGTTCTGGGATTATTTCCGCAACGCCTACGGACGTGACGCCGGCTTGCGCATCGATCATCTTCTGCTCAACGCGCCGCTCGCTGCGCGGTTAAAGGCGGCCGAAGTCGATCGAGATGTTCGCGGTTGGGCGAAAGCCAGCGATCACGCGCCGACATGGATTGAGCTTGCCGACAAGAAGCGCGTCGTTGCGCGCAAGCGGGCAGTGAAGCGCTAAGCCTCCACGCGAAACGCAGAAGACCATCCCAACTCAGCCACCGCCTTATCACTCACCGCTTCGCTGCCGGGGTCGGTGATGTTGTAGATGCCCGGTGCGCCGCGATCGAGCGCGAACAGCGCCGCATAGGCAGCGGCCTCGACATGCACCGGCGATGTGCCTGTGGGCGCTTCAGCCCAGGTGCCAGGTCCATAAAGCTGGCCATAGCGCAACACCACGCCTTCGATATTCGTGTTGCCCAGCACGGCGTTTTCAAGCGGCACGACGCCCTGCACGACAGACACGGCGCGCGCGCCGGTGGCGTTGAGATCCAGCGGATCATCTTCGTAGTAAGGCGGCTCCTTCGGTGCATAGGCCCAGGCGATGCTCTGCGCGATGATGCGCCTGGCGCCGGCTTTGACGGCGGCTTCGACAAGATTGGGCGTACCTTCACGCCGTAGCCGGGCATTCTGCTGCAGGCTTTCCGGATTGCTGCCGCCGGCAAGCGCGGTCAGTTGATGCATGACGATATCCGGCTTTGCCGCCGTCACCGCGCGCGTCAGCGCTTCCTTGTCGAACACATCGACGACAACCGCCTCGCAGCCAAGCGCCCGCAGCACCTTTGCGCTCTCTTCAGACCGCGTCGTGCCGACGACATCGTGGCCCTCGTCGCGCAGCATCTTCACGAGAGGTCGCCCGATCGCGCCCGACGCCCCAGCCAGAAAAATTTTCATCGTCACGCCCTAAACCTTGGACAGGTTCCGCACCATCTGCACTTCGCTCGCCGAGCCCAGCACCACCGCCACGCGTTCGTGCAGCGCGCTGGGTTGCACATCCAGAATGTCTTCGCGCCCGTTGATCGCCGCGCCGCCGGCCTGCTCGACCAGCAGCGCCATCGGATTGCCCTCATACATCAGGCGCAGCTTGCCGGGCCGGTCGGGCTCACGCTTGTCCCACGGATACATGAACACGCCGCCGCGCATCATGATGCGATGAACGTCGGCAACCATCGAGGCGACCCAGCGCATGTTGAAGTCCTTGCCGCGCTCGCCGGTCTTGCCGGCCAGGCAGCCGTCCACATAGACGCGGATCGGATCGGCCCAGTGGCGCTGGTTCGACATGTTGATGGCGAACTCTTTCGTCTCCTTGGGAATGCTCAATTTCTCATGGGTGAGAAACCATTCGCCGCTGGTAGCCAGCGTAAAGCCGTGGACGCCGTCCATCAGCGTGAGCACCAGCATCGTCTGCGGTCCATAGATCGCATAGCCTGCGGCGACCTGCCGGCGGCCGGGCAAGAGGAAATCGCTTTCTTCCAGCAATTTATCGGGCGGTGCGGGAAGCACCGAGAAAATCGTGCCGACGCTGACATTGACATCGACATTGCTGGAGCCGTCGAGCGGATCGAACGTCACCAGAAAGCCGCCCTGGCGGCCGGTCGCCTCGATCGTATCAAGCTCTTCCGATGCGAACCCCGCCACGGGCGCGCATTTGCGCAGAATATCGCTCAGCATGGTGTTGGTGACGATGTCGAGGTGCTTCTGCTCCTCGGCCTGCACGTTCATCTGCCCGGCAGAGCCCAGATTGCCCGAGATCGCACCCGCCGCCACGACCCGGCTGATCTGCGCGCAGGCCGAAGCCACGGCTGAGATGACGGCCTTGAGTTCGGGGGCAGAGGGATGACCTTTGAGGAAATCATCGAGCGTATTCATAGCGTTCCTTCTTAAGCTCAAGACCGCGATTGGGAAAGACCGATCCATTCTACTGCCGGCATGTGACCGTTGCGAACAGTGTAACGAAAATCGCCACACGCTCGTAGCCGACGTTGAAGGAGCCGTCGAGTTGCGGTGATCCTGATTTTTCGATGTAAATTGATCCCGTTAACAGCAGTGCTAACCATCAAGTTTTCAAGCTGGTCAGCCGGCGCGCTTCAAAAT
>JAQGJO010000548.1 GCA_028290595.1 Hyphomicrobiales bacterium
GTCCACAGCCCGCTCAGCTACCCGCCCTGCAACGCGTCCCACAAGCATTTTATGCAAAAGGCCTACAGCTAAGAAAAGGATACCGCCCTTGACGCCGATCGTCATTCGAAACACCACGGTCATCAGCGGCGATGCGGCGGGTTCAGTCCTGCATGACGCCGCCGTGGCCATCGAAGGCGCGCGGATCGTGGCGGTCGGTCCGAGCGACGACATCGCCGCACGCTATCCGGGCGCGTCTGTCGTCGATGGACGGGGCAAGGCAATCGCGCCCGGGCTGGCCAATTGCCATAACCATCTGTCGCGCGTCTTGGCGCGCGGCATCTTCGAAGATCAGAACGCACCGAACCAGCCGCCCTATTCGCGCAAGGGCTTTCTGTCGTTTCCCAAGATGACGCCCGAAGAGCGCGGCGTCATGGTGCAGCTCAGCGTCCTGGAGGCGATCCGTTCGGGCACGACGTTGATCATCGAGGTCGCATCGGGAATTTCGGACTATGCCGGATTGTTGGTGCGCAGCGGCCTGCGTTTCGTGCTCGCCGAGCAGGTCGCCGACCGTGCAACCGGCGCACGCGTCGGCGAACCGGGACGAATCATTTTTGACGAATCGAAGCAACCCGAAGCCCTAGCACGTATCGAGGCGCTGCATCAGGCGCGTCACGGAGACGCAGACGGCCGCCTCGCCGTCGCTGCCGCAGCGCATGCGCCGGAGATGGTGTCGCCCTCCGTGTTCAAGCAGCTGCGCGCCTTGCAAGACCGGCTCGGCATCCTCGCTACGGTGCATCTCAATCAATATTGGGGCGAAGTAGCCGCAATCCAGGAAACGTTCGGCCGTTTGCCGACCGAACATCTGGACGACCTAGGTTACTTGAACAACGGCATGATCGCCGTTCATTGCCGCTGCATGACGCCCCATGAAGAAGCCATCCTCGGCAACAGCGGCGCGACCGTCTGCTTCACGCCGGCCGTCACCGCCCGCTGCGGCAATTCGCCGCGCATTGCCGACCTGGCACAGGCCGGCTGTCCGATTGTGCTCGGCACCGACGAATTCGCCGAAGACATGGTCGAGGTGATGCGGCTGTCGCTTTTGCTCGAGCGGGTGCGGCGCGGCGACTCGCAAAGGCCGATGCCGAATGAGGCCTGGGCCTGGGCGTCGCGCAATGGCTATCACGCGGCAGGCATCGCCGATGCCGGCTGGATTGCGCCCGGCAACCGCGCGGACCTCATGATCATCAACACGCGCAGGGCGCATCTCGTGCCGACGATTCGCATCTCGGCGGCCTTCATCCATCAGGGGCAGGCTGGCGACGTCGAATCCGTGATGGTCGACGGCAGCTGGGTCATGCGGAACGGACGCGTTCTCACATTGGACGAGGATGCGCTGCTTGAGCAGGCCGAACGGCTCAGCCGCGCCGCTTGGCAGCGCACCTTCGCTCATAATCTCGGTGCTCCCCCCGCCGACTTGGACATCCACCATTCATCGAGGAGGTAGCTATGCCCGGCTTACGCTTGACTATTCCCCTGTTGGCACTGGCGGCGCTGGCCGCACCCAAGCATGCGCAGGCCCAATCGGCCGAACAGTTCTATCCCGGACGCCAGATGGTCCTGATCGTGGGCAGCGCGGCGGGCAGCGGCTACGACATCATCGGCCGCATGGTCGCCAACTACATGGGAAACTACCTTCCCGGCAAGCCCAACATCATCGTGCGCAATATGCCCGGCGCCGGCGGCGTGACGGCGGCCAACCACATGAACACCGTCGTTGAAAAAGACGGCGCGACGATCTCCGTCGTCGGCCGCGAAGCCGTCTTCGACACATTGTTCTCCGGCGCGCAATCCAAAGCGAACTTCGATGCGCGCGAATTTCTTTGGCTGGGCACGCCAAATCAAGAGGTCGGCATGGCCTATGCGACGACCGCGTCCGGGATCAGAACGATCGAGGACGCGAAGAAGCGCGAGGTCGTCGTCGCCGCGGCCGGCGCCACATCGGGCAGCGCCGTCTTCCCGCGCCTGGTGAACGCCCTGCTCGACACGAAATTCAAGATCGTTGCGGGCTACGCAGGATCCATGGACGGCCTGCTGGCCATGGAGCGCGGCGAGGCCGACGGACGTGTAACCTCCGGATGGGCCGGCCCGGAAACCAACGCCGTTATGGAATGGGTCAAGCAGGGCAAAGCGACGCTCCTGCTGCAAATCGGCATCAACAAAAGCCCGCTTTATCCCGACGTTCCGCACATCATGGACATGGCGAAGTCGGAAGACGACCGCAAGCTGATGGAGCTTCTGTTTGTGGGGCAGGCCCTCGGCCGCCCATTCTTTGCGCCGTCAGGTGTGCCAGCAGATCGCGGTAGAGCGCTCCAGACGGCCTTCGCCAAAACTATGGAAGACCCTGGTTTCAAAGTGGAAGCCGACAAGCAGAAAATCGACCTCTCCCCATTGCTCGGCGACGACATGAAGAAAATTGTCGTTCAAGTTTACGACACACCGAAGCCGTTGCTCGATAAGGCTATTTCGATCAGCGCGGCCGCGCTGAAATAAGATTGAGTCCACTGCAGGTAAAAGAGAGAAGCCCGCCATTCGGTGGGCTTCTCTTTGCGCTTGCGCACTTGCGCGCGCGTTCGCGAGTCTCTGGTCCCCCTTCCCGTTAATTTCCGTCTAAATTTTCTCGATCAACGCAGTCTCTGGTCCGTGCTTCTGCATAAGCGAGGGACCGTCACTTTTGTGCAGCAGAGACTGAAGCCACGCATCTGCGCGAATGGCTTCACATCGCTTATCATTTGGATTCGCTGTTTGATTTTAAATATTTAAATCAAGTGCAGATATGCCTCGAAACATCTCTGCCTCTCGAGCGAGACAGAGATGTCGTCCGGTGGCTTATTTCGTCGTGACATTCACGAGGGCAGTAACGGGTTTACCCTCCACGAGGATCGGCCGGTGCTGATCGTCGGCAAGCAATATCCCGATCACATGCTTGCCGGCAACGTTAGGGCAATGCCCGAAGCGCGCCTTGATCAGATCACCGCCGACATCGCTGTTCATGCTGTTGTACGCCTTTCCCGGGATATTGCAGCTGTCTCCGGCCGGGTCGATCTTCATGTGGATGTGCCCACAATGATGGTTCTCGCCACACTGCGATGCCGCTAACAGCGCGAAGCTGCTTTTCACAACAACGCCGATAGCCTTTTCGGGATCGCTGCCGAGCTCGATCGTGACGCCGTCTTGGGGCCAAACGATTTCAAGCGTGGGTGCGTCATGCGCCTGGGCGGCGGAAAATGTGAGGGCAATGAAGGCTAAAGCGAGGATGGGACGAAGCATGATTGTCTCCCCTGAGTGTGTCGTTATAATCATCATCTAATCGATGATTAGATTATTAGGCTTGCGCAGGGCTGAACACAAGGCCTAAATAATCACTGATTAGATGGCGTCCACATGCTATGCTTCGGCTATGGTCGACATTCCGCGCAAAAAGAAAGCCGCAACTCCGAAACCCTATCATCACGGCAATCTCGTCGAGACACTCATCGCTGTTACCGTTGAGATAATCGAGGAGCGCGGTGTTGAACATGTCTCCGTGCGTGAAGCTGCAAAGCGCGCCGGCGTATCGCCTGGGGCGCCCTTCCAGCATTTCCGGTCAAAGACAGCGCTGTTAACTGCTGTTGCCGAACAGGCTATGGGGCGATTGATCGAAGCTATTGCTGAAGCTCAATCGAAGGTTGAGGCCGACAATCCCATCGCAGCGTTTGAAGCGATCGGCCGGGGCTATTTGCAGTGGGCGCTCGCCAATCCCACACATTTCGAAATCATCAATTCCCGCACGCTCATCGATTTCGAATCATCCGATATCCTTCGCGACCAATATGATTCGATTCGTAGTCGGATGATCGAACTACTAACTCAGGCGCGACGTCAGGGCCAAATAGCCAAGCACATTGATCTCAACCATTTGGTGTTGGCGGCCCGTTCGCTTGTTTATGGATTGGCGCGGACAGCAATCGATGGCCACTTGCCGCAGTGGCACATCTCCGAAGCGCCAGGCCTCGCCGTGCAAAAGTCGCTGCGACTTTTCATGAAGCAGATGACCACATAATCGGAAAAGTAGTCGACGGGCGGCTCAACAAACTTCGATAGCAGGCGCCTTAGCCAGTCTGGCCCTCGCCGCCTGCAATTAGCCTTAAATATTTCTGACGAATGCGTCTCTGGTCCCCGCTTCTGCATAAACGGGGGACCGTCACTTTTGTGAAGCAGAGACTGAAGCACCATATCTCTGAATTTAGCACCGCGGAGACAGTCTCCACGTCCGCAAGGTACCGTGAGTTGGCGAAAAAAGAGCCGAATTCCGTGGGTTTCCGGCACCCCACAAAATGCATCTAGAGTGAACCAAATGCCGATTTCAAATATCGCGTGATGCTCTCTCTGATCTCTGCCATTGATGCCGGAGTCCCCATCATTCACGGGCGGCGATAGTGGTCGAGGCTCTCAACCAGTCTAATCGGCGCAGGATCGTCCCATAGGCGCCGGCCTGCTCTCACGCACATGCGCGTTATGAGCGTATCCAGAAGTCCTCTATCCCGGTTCCGCGTAAGCGGTAGATCGCTTGCTCAAAAAAGATGGCCGGCACATACATGCCGGCCGATCTTCCAGTCCGTTGATTAGTCTATCGGCTGCGTCACGTCCTGCAGGCGCTTCATCACCGAGTCCGGCACTCCGACGATGTCGGCGACGTCGGACGCGATCTCGGTGCCCTTGGCCGGATCGAGTTCGATCTGACGCTTCTTGGCGTCGGCGATGAACTGCGGGTCGGCCATCATCTTGTCGTAGGCATCGCGCAGAAAGGCCAGACGGTCAGCCGGCGCGCCTGGCGTCAGCGCCGGCGAGCGACCCACGGTCGCAGCGACGGCGAGGAGCTTCAGCACCGCCTTGTCCTCATCCGTCTTGCCGAGCTCGACGATGGTGGGCACGTCGGGAATGCGCGGATCGCGCGTCAGGCCGATGGAGTAGAGGATGTTGACCTTCTTCTCCTTGAGCCAGTCCGGCTTGGTGTCGAGATATTCCCAGCTTGTGCTGCCGAGGCCGTTGGCTTCGTTGCGCTCGACGGCGAGGCCGGTGGCGACAGCGGAGGTGTAGCCGCGCACGATCTTGAACTTGGTGCCGATCAGGCGATTGAGCGCCCAGGGCACCTGCGCGCCGGTGCCGGTCGCGCTATTGGCCGAGAAGATGATCTCTTTCGTCTTCGCCTCTTCCAGCGTGGTCGCCGGCGCGTCGGTGCGCACCAGGCCGAACTGCGGCGCACTCGACAGGCGGCCGAGCCAGCCGAACTTCTCTGGCTCGTAGCGCGCGGCCTTGTCCATCAGCTTGTTGGTGATGATGGTCGGCTGGAAGATGCCGACGACCGTGCCGTCCTTAGGCGCGACGTTGGCGAACCATTCGGCGGCGCGCACGCTCGACGCGCCCGGCATGTTGCGCGGCACGAAGACCGGATGGCCGGGCACGAAGCGGCTGAGATGCTGGGCGATCAGGCGGCCGGCCAGATCGTAGCCGCCGCCTGCGTCCGAGCCGATCAGCATGG
>JAQGJO010000101.1 GCA_028290595.1 Hyphomicrobiales bacterium
AAATCGATATTGTGCGTCGGGCTTGGCGCTCGTCATCCGCACTTCAATATCGAACCCGGCCTTCTCCTCGCCGGGCCAGGCCTTGCCCGACACCGGATCGAACCGCCACAAGCCCGTATGTGGTAAGATCGCGTTCCGACCGGCTTCATCGAAACGGGCGGCTGGCCATTTCCGCCCCAGATAGCTTTTCGCATCGAACGACACGCCGCAATCCAGAGGCACCGAGCGCAGCCGCGCCAGCAAATCCCCGAGCTTGGTAAACGATCCGCCGTTGCCGACATCGACGGCGTTCCAGCCGCGTTTTTCACTGCGAAATCGGGATTTCCTTGATAGTTCAGCGACGCGATGCGCGATTTCCGGCGCACTCATGGCGGCAAGTCGCGCGCCATACCATTGAATGCGATTCAACATTCCTGCTTCGCCCAAATTCGAGCCCGATGAGGGCGATGTTCGGAGATCGTAGAAGCATTCTGTAAATGAGACGTGTGGCACAACCTTTGAAGCAACAAATTGAGCGACTGGCGCTGTGCCAAATCGGCACAGACGAACCAGAAGCACGTAACAGGTACCGGCGCGATTGAAGGCTTGATGGCGGCACAACCTGCCCTATCTGCACGCAAATCCAGCATGTCACCTGGTTAACAAAAGCTTAAAAACGGGACCATGTGACATGTGTGGAATTGCAGGAATTGCGCTGCGCCAGCCCAAGCCGCACTTGCGTGATCGCTTCGTCGAACTGTCGCTGAAACATCTGGCGCGGCGCGGTCCCGATGCGCAGAACCGCGTTACCTATCATCCGACGCCCAATGTTGAAGTCGACCTGATCCACACCCGCCTCTCGATAATCGATCTCACCGGCGGCGTGCAGCCGATGTCCGATGACAATGGCGCGCTGGTCTTCAACGGCGAGATCTACAATTACCGCGACATCCGTCTGTCCGGCGAGAGCTACCGCACCTCGTCCGACACCGAGGTTCTGCTCAAGGGCCTCGGCCGCGAGAGCCTGTCCTTCCTGAACAAGACCGAAGGCATGTTCGGCTTCGGCTATCTTGATCAGAAGGGCAAAAAGCTTGTCATCGCCCGCGACCAGTTCGGCATAAAGCCGGTCTACATCTACAAGGATGAAACGACCTTCGCCTTCGCCTCGACGCTTGCGCCCCTCATGGCCATGTCGCGCAAGGAGATCAATCCGGATTCGCTGGTCGAATATTACACTTCGCGCGGCATGCGCTCTTCGAACACCATCTTCAAGGATGTCATCGAGGTTGCGCCGGGCTATGCCTTCATCCTCGATCTCGACACCTGGACGGTCGAAACGGTGAAATGGGCGCTGCCGCGCAAGATCGAAGCCCTGCCCGGCTCCGAGGAAGATCTCATCGACGCGCTCGAGAAAATCCTCGACGAATCCGTCAAGCGCCATCTCATCTCAGATGTGCCAGTTGCGGCCCTGCTCTCGGGCGGCATCGACTCCGGCCTGATGACCGCCTTTGCGGCGCGCCATACCAATCATCTCTCCGCCTTCACCATCGGCTTTCGCGATGCCGCCTATGATGAAAGCCAGCATGCCGCCGCCGTCGCCCAGCGCTATGGCCTCAAGCATCACGTCATGTATTGCGAGGACGACGAGTTCATCGATCTCATCGCCGACTGGCCGCTGATCATGGACGATGCTGTCGCCAATCCATCGACGGTCCTGCTTTACGCCCTGTCGCGCTTTGCCCGCGAGGCGGGCTACAAGGTTCTGCTCGCTGGGGAAGGCGCCGACGAATTCTTCGGCGGCTATCACCAGCAATGGCGCTTCGCCATGGCCAAAAAACTCAATCCGGCAGCGCGGTTCTTTCCCTCCATTGCCGACGGCATCGAGCGGTTCGCGCCGCATCGTACCCGGCTTATTCATGCTGCAAAGCTCGCGACCGGCGATTGCACATTCCACGGATCGAGCATGATCGTCGAGCCCTGGCTGGCAAAGGAACTGTTCGCTGTTCCCGTCGGCGACGCCCCCTTCGCCAACACTCTGAACGAAGCGCTGCTGCTCGATCAGGATTATCGCCTGCCAGACGACATGCTGACGGCTGCGGACCGCGCCACCATGCATGCCTCCGTAGAGGCGCGCGTGCCGTTCGTGACACGGGCCGTGGCGGATTTCGCCGCCAGCCTTGAAGAACGCCATCTGATTTCCGGCTTCTCCCAGAAGGTGCTGCTGCGCAAGCTGGCGCGCCGCCACATTCCGGCCTCCTGCATCGACCGCCGCAAGGTCGGCTTCGACCTGCCGCTGTCGCGCTGGTTCCGCACCTCGCTGAAGGAGCGCCTGCTCGATGCGCTCGCCAATACCTGGCAGCGTGAATTCTTCAAGGAGGGCGCGCTCGACAAACTCGTCGAATGGCACCTCACCGGCCGCGCCAATATTCCCGACAAGCTCTGGGCCTTCTATCTGCTCGAACATAATGTCCGCGCCCTGCGCGCGATCTCGTGACGTCATGACCTTTATCGACAAGCTCAAACACACCGCACTGACCGATCGCCTGCTGAGGCGGCCGCCGGGCTTGTATGATGGGGCGAAGCGAACAATCGTCCTTGTCGATAGCTATTCCGACCCGCAGCGCGCCTCATGGGCCAGCGCTCAACTGAAAAAAACACTGGCCGCGGCCCGCAAGCTACCTGCCTATCGCAACGCTCCACAAAGCGACGATCTCGCCGACTGGCCGATCCTGAGCAAGCCCGACCTGATGGGGCGCGAAAACACCTTCGTCACGCCGGGCCTCCTGCCGAAATCGCCCGGCGCGACCGGCGGCACCACCGGCCAGCCCATGCGGGTGGCGCGAAACCAGAGCGGCGTGGCCTTCGAACAGGCGACGCTCGACATGCTCTGCCGCAAGGCAGGCGTCGATCTCGCCTCCGCTCGCGTCGCCGTCCTGCGCGGCGATTCAATCAAGAACCCCTCTGACACCAGCCCACCCTTCTGGATCGACGAAGGTCCACGCAAGCGCATCTTTTCGGCCCATCATCTCGGCGCCAGTTCGATCGGCTTCTATGCCGCTGCACTTCGCGACTATGCGCCCGAAGCCCTCTTCTGCTATCCGTCGTCGCTGTCGAACCTGCTCAATCTGCTGAACAACAATGCTCCGCAGATCCCCCTCGTCTTCGCCTCCTCCGAGATGCTCGCCGACGACACGGCGGCTCTCGCGAGACGCAAGCTCGGCGCCCGGGTCATCAACTACTACGGCCACGCCGAGCGCATTGTCGCGGCGGCGGATATCGATGGCGCAGGCATGCGCTTTCTTCCCGCCTATGGCCATGTCGAACTGATCCCCGATGGTGAGGGCACCGCACAGATTGTCGCCACATCGCTCTGGGACCATGGCCAATTGTTCGTCCGCTACGAGACCGGCGACCGCATCCAGGTGCCATCGCACGATCCCGAAGTTCTGGCCCGCATCGCGCGCGGCAGCCTGCCCTTTCCTGGCGTCGAAGGCCGCGACAGCGAATATGTCGAACTGGCCGGCAACCGGCGCATCATCGGTCTTAACCATATTCCGCGCGATGTGGTCGGCGCTGCATCCATTCAATTGTTTCATGCGGACGATCGCACGCTCTACATCTTCATCGTGCCGAACGCCGACTTCGGCGAGCACACCAAGGACGTCATTTCCGCCAATCTGGCGCTGAAATTTCCGAAAGATGTAACGGCACGCTTTGTGCTCGTTGATGGTCCCGTGCGGGAGCCCAACGGCAAGGCGCCGTTGCTCCTGCGGCGGCCGATGCTGGCGCAAGTGAAGCCGCATAAAAGTCCGGAGTTGGTCTGATGTCTGCTAGAAGCCTCGAAATGAACGCCATTTCCGCCGATGAATGGGAACGCATCGAGCGTGAAGAGCACGATAAGGTCTATACCGGCATGCAGCCGTTCGGCCTCAAGTCCGCCCGTATCGATCCGGCCCATGTCCTGAAATGGGAAGACTATTGTTTCAATCCGGGCGCCAGGCCCGATCGCGGTCATCGCACGCGCCGCGTCTTCGAATTAATGGACATCGAAAACATCAAGGGTCTGCGCATTCTCGATGTCGGCTGCGGCATCGGCCAGTATGGCGTGTTCTTCGCGCTGAAGGGCGCCGAAGTCTGGGGCTTCGACCTGTCGCCGGTCGGCGTCGAAACCGCCCAGCAGTTGGCGCGAGAAAACGGCGTCGGTGATCGCTGCCATTTCGCCGTCGCCAACGCCACCGCCATGCCCTATCCCGACGGCCATTTCGACATCGTCCTCTTCCACGAAGTCCTGCACCACGCCATCAAATATCCCGGCGTGCGCGAGGAATCCCTGCGCGTGCTCAAGCCGGGCGGCAAGGTCATCATCAGCGAGACGCTGCGCGGCAATGCCGTGCTCGATCTCATGCGCAAGGTCAGCATGCGCGGCGAAGAGGCCAAGGGCGACGTCATTCTTGAGCCCGAGGACATCCACCAGTTCGCCCGCGGCTTCAGCTCGCACAAGGTGGAACAGATGTCGCTGCTGTTCATGGGTAAGCGGATTTTCCAGAACCACACCGCCAATCCGGCGGTACGTGCCGGCCTGCGCGCCCTGAAAAACGTCGACGACGCCGTTCTCGGCGCCTTTCCCAGCCTCAGGCAATATTGCGGCGAATGCGTCGCCGTGCTGCAAAAATAGGGTCACGATCATGCGGACCACAGTTCTCGATTGCCCTGTCGATATTCTGACGCTCGATGAAACCATCGACGCCGCCGTGCGCGCCATGCGCGAGCATGCGCCGGTTCAGCATGTCGCACTGAACGTCGCCAAGCTGGTCTCGGCGCGCAGCAATCCAGAACTCGACCGCGACGTACGTCAGGCGGAACTGATCGGCATCGATGGTGCGGGCATTGCGCTGGCACTGAAATTGTTCGGTCACGGCAGCGTGCCTCGCGTGGCCGGCATCGATCTCTTCGAAAGCCTGATGGAAGTCTGCGCCAAATCCGGCTATCGGCCGTTCCTGCTCGGCGCGACGCAGGAGATCCTGGTCGAAGCCAGCAAGCGCATCGAAGCGCGTCATCCGGGCCTCGTTTTCGCCGGCATGCACAACGGCTATTTCAAGGGCCGCGAGAAAGAGATCGTCGAAGCGATCAAGGCGACAAAGCCCGACTGCCTGTTCCTCGCCATGCCGACGCCGATGAAGGAACGCTTCATGGCCACCTATCGCGCCGAACTTAAAGTGCCTTTCGTCATGGGCATCGGCGGCACGCTCGATGTCACCGCCGGCTTTGTCGATCGCGCCCCGCTCGGCTGGCAGAAGCTCGGCCTCGAATGGCTTTACCGGCTCATCCAGGAGCCGCGCCGCATGTGGAAGCGCTATCTCGTGACCAATTCCATTTTCGCCGGATTGCTCATTGCCGAACTCGCCA
>JAQGJO010000560.1 GCA_028290595.1 Hyphomicrobiales bacterium
GGTGCGTTCGCTCAAAATGGGCCTCGCGGATAATATGTAACCATATGGTTACGCGTATCGGCTAGATTGTCAACCGTCATTCTTCGTTAGTGGTCTTTCCTGTCCTACATCGCTGCGCCATGAGCAGCGCGGTATGGTTAGGTCACCCACGGAGATCCTCGACAATGTAGAAGAGTGTTTCGACGCGAAGATTATTGTCTTGGCCGGCTTGGCGTTGTGTTGCATGCCGCCAGCCACGGCGTCGGCCCAGGATGTGCAGAACGGAGAGAACAAATTCACCTTGCCGCATATCACCGTCACCGGCATGTCCTATGTCGAGGTGAAGCCCGACATGGCAACGCTGTATCTTGGCGTCGTCAATGAAAAGAACACCGCTGCCGCCGCGGCTTCCGAGAACGCCAAGGGCGCTACGGCTGCCATCGCCATGCTGAAAGAACTCGGCATCGACCCGAAGGACATCAAAACCACAAATCTCACGATTTCGCCGGTCTTCGTCCAGGATCGCGATCCGAAAACCTCTATCACCAAGCGTACGCTGACGGGCTATCAAGCCTCCAACTCGGTAGAGGCGCGAATCCGCGACATCGACAAGGGGGGCGCCATCGCCTCGCGCGTCGTTGAGGCGGGCGCCAATAATTTCCGCGGCTTTGTTTTTTCTGTGTCCGACTCGGTGATGCGAGAGGACGAACTGCGCGCCAAGGCAGTGAGCGAGGCGATGCGGCGGGCCGCGCTCTATGCCTCAGGTGCTTCGATGAAACTCGGCCGCCTGCTGGCCATAGATGCGGATATGCCGTTCGGGAATGAGGCCAGTCTTGCGCGGGGGCAACAGACCGGCCCAGTCACAGTGATCGTAATGCCGGTTGAGCCTGGAATGACACGGATCGAAGTGAAGGTGTCGGCGACGTGGGAGTTGGTGCCGCGGTGAGGGAAGGGAGATGGATAAGCCGTGGACCCATCATTTCGTTGCAAGGGATCCCACATGAACCAGCTTCGCCTTGTCTACGAACCGGAGGACGAATATCATGGTCTGCTGCGCCTTTGTGGAGAGCGAGGGCTTCGCCGGTCGCGGTGAGGCGTGGTTTGGGATTGAGGAGTTGCAGGCGTTCTGCGACGAGATCGGCGCCTTTCCGATTCCGGATCGCAAGCCGATGCTGGCTGGCGGATACTGGAGCAAGGACACGCCGGGCGTCCTCGACCAGACCCATGTGCGCATCGAAATGTCACCGCATGGATCGAAAGGACTTGTAAGCGTCGCAGTACAGGTGGCGACTGAGGCCTATTTTCGGGCGACAGACCTTCAGCAAAGTCTGGCGGTGAATTTTCTCGTCAATTACGGCGATTTGGCGCGGTTTCAATCGGCGCTGGCGGCGCACCTTCGTGGTGAAGCGGAGGAAGCACGGCTTGAGGCGCTGCCGTCGTAACGCTGACGGCCACTTTCAATACCGCAGGTCGCGCCACTCTTTTGCAGTGATTTCCCAGACTTCGGCCGGGAGACGGCCGCAGACATAATCGCGCTCGACCGTTGCGATGACGCGCATGCCGCCAACCTCTGAAATCCGCCGCGAGGCGGTATTGTCCACGGCTTTGGACACGCGCAGCACCGGCCGCTCGAGCGTCTCGAACCAGAATTTCGTCGCGGCGCGTGAGGCCTCCGACATCAGCCCCTGACGCTGCCACGGCATGGCGAGCCAGAAGCCGCGCTGGTCCTCCGCGTGGTCCTTCAGGTTGATCGCGCCGATCAACTGGCCGGGCTCGGTCTTGAGCCGGATCGACCACTGCCACAGCTTACCCGCCGCCATGGCGGGGAGAGCGATTTCGCGAATGAACGTCAAAGCCCCGTCGGCGGGATAGGGCCAGGGAACCGCGGTGGAGAGATATCTGACAATCTCCCAGCGCGCAAAATAGCGCTGCACGGCGGCGCTGTCGGCAAGCTCGATCGGGCGCAGGATCAGGCGGTCTGTCTGTAAGGTGGGAATGCGCGGTGTCATGCAGCGTTCCATGGCTGGGATTTTGGACTTTTGGGAGGCTAAGAGAGGAACTTCGCAGATTGAATCTAGAAACAGCGGTAACGAGGTTGAGAAAGAATCGTATTTCGAGACCGGTGGTAGGCGGGTCTGTCAGGATTTTGTTATCCGAGCCCGCCCCATAGCGTGCCGCTCGACGAGACCTGGTGCCTCAAGTGGTGCGAAGACAGCGGCGGTGCGGGTGCCGCCAATCTGTTGATACACCGCCGCCGAACTGCCTGGCCCGCCGCCGGTGTGGCCGATATAATTCGCGAGCGTTTGCGCCTCTCTGTTCTCGCTCTTTCCAATTTCACATTGCCCGATCATCAGGCCGAGGCCGTAGCCGGTCGAGCGCCACGGCCGGTCGGGCAGCGAACCGCCGATGGGGCGCGGCGTCGTCATCGTAGTGAGCAGCGGCCCGGGCAGCAGAGTGCCGGCCAACAGCCGATGCAGCAGCAGGGCCGCGCTGGCGGCGGGGCCGATGAGGAGGCCGTGATAGACCCAGCCGGGATGATATTGCGCCGCATTGCCCCAGGCGGCGACGGCGAGATCGGCAGGTGTGCGCGCCAGTCTGACCGCCGAAATATCGAGCGGGCCGAGCACCAGATCGTCGAGCGCCGTGCCGAGCGGGCCACCGGTGCTGGTCTCGATGAGCTGACGGACGAGGAGATAGCCGATGTTGGAATAGGCCCAGCCTTCGCCGGGCTGAAACAGCAACGTGTCGGCGCCGGCGCGGCGCAGCAGATCGTCGACCGGCCAAGGTGCTTCGGCCGCCGCCACCGCCGCATGATAGGCGGGCAGGGAGCCGTAATCGGGCAGGCCGGCAGTGTGCTGCAGAAGCTGGCGTAGGGTGAAGGAACGAGTGAAGGCGAGCGTATCGAGAGGTTCGTCGAGCGCGAGCCGCCCGCGCGCCACCAGGACGAGGGCCGCCGCCGCGAGGACGGTCTTGGTGAAACTCCACCATGGCACCGGCATGGGATCGCCGGCTTCGATCACGTGTTCACCGGCGATGGCTGCGATGAGGCGGGACGGCGGCATGAGAGAGGTCCGGTTGCGCGTGGGTCTGTTTTGCAACATCGGAGGCCTCGAGCCAAGGTGGCGGGAGTTGAGAGATTGAGTCTGCAAACGCCTGCAGGGGTCTGAAGAAGATTCGTTTTCAGGACAGGCGCTGCGCCATCACCTGCTCATGCCCGGCATTCTTCCACTGCCTTGCCGATCCCGGATCGTAGACCGATGGCGGCGATGAGGCAGCCAATTGTCAGAGCCAGGCCTGCCAGCAATGCAACGGCGTGGACACTGCTGCTGAGGTCTGCTTGCCCCGCCACCAGGGATCCTAATACACCGACGCCGATGACGCCGCCGATCTGGCGCGCGGCGTTCAGTGCGCCGGACGCAATGCCGACCTGTTGTCTGTCGGCATGAGCGAGAACCGCCGTCGTCATCGCCGGCACGGCCAGCGCTGAACCGATGCCGGCTGCCAGCAAGGGGCCGACGATGACCATGTAGGGCGTGGTGGCATCGACGCCCGCGAGAGTGAAATAGCCGATGGCGGCGAGTGCCTGTCCCAGCACCAGGGGCAGTCTTGGGCCGAATCGAGCGGTGAGCCAGCCCGCCACCAGATTGGCGATGGTTATCAGCGCGGTCATCGGTAGGAAGGCGAGCCCGGTCGTCAGCGGCGAATAACCTTTGGCGCTCTGGAAAAACAGGCTGAACACGAACATCAGCCCGTAAAAGGCGAAGTTCATCAGCAAGCCGGCGAGACAGGCGGCGCTGATCGCGGACGACCGGAACAGGGAGAGCGGCAGCATCGGCGCAGCGCTCCGTGCCTCTGTCAGCACGAAGGCCATGGCTGCCAGGATGCAGCAGACAAAGCCTGACACCACCAGCGGGTGCGTCCAGCCGAGCGCGCCGCTCTCGATGAAACCGAGCGTCAGCCCGCCGAGCGCCAGGATCGCCAGCGCCTGGCCGGGAAGATCGAGGCCGCGCGCGCTTTGGCGTTCAGTGGGCGGCGCGTAGGCCAGCGTCAGCCAGATGCCGGCAAGCCCGAGCGGCAGGTTGAGAAGAAAAATGCTCGGCCAGCCGAAACGATCCACTATCAACCCGCCGACGACGGGACCTGCCGCAATCGCAAGCCCGCCGACGCCGGCCCAGACGCTGACCGCCCGTGCTCGGGCGGCGGCGTCGGGGAAGCTGGCATTCACCAGTGCCAGGGAGGCGGGGACGCACAGCGCTGCGCCGAGGCCTTGCACGGTGCGGCTGGCGATCAGCATGGAGATGCCGCCCGCCATGGCGCAGGCGAGGGATGCGGCGGTGAAAAGAGCGAAGCCGGCGATGAACACCCGCTTGGCGCCGAGCCTATCGCACAGAGCGCCGGCGCTCAGCAACAAGCTGGCGAACACCAGCGTATAGGCGTTCAGCACCCATTGCAGGCCGGTGATATCCGTTGCGAAAGATGCCTTGATCCGCTCCAGCGCGACGTTCACCACGGTGACATCGAGGATGACGATGGCGAAGCCCAGGCTGGCGGCGCCCAGGGTGAGGGTCGAAGAAGCGGTTTTGCCCGTTTCGAAATGCGGCATGAAAGGTATCCTGTTTTGCTCGGGACACATTTAATTTGCCGGTCATTGTTGATAAACTCGCGAAACTTGGATCACTACTCAGGATTAGTTGATAATGGACGTTCTCAAGGCCATGGCGGTCTTCGTTCGCGTCGTCGACGGCGGCAGCCTGACGGCAGCGGCGGCGCAATCCGATCTGTCGCCGACCATGGTGGGCAACCATTTGCAGGCGCTTGAAGAAAAGCTCGGCGCACGCCTCATCAACCGCACCACCCGGCGGCAGAACTTGACTGCTTTCGGCAAAATTTATTACGAGCGCTGCGTCGAGATTTTGGGGCTGGTGGAGGACGCTGAAGCGCTGGCGCTGGAAACGCAAAGCGTGCCGAAAGGCCGTCTGCGGATCACCGCATCGGCGATCTTCGGCAGCGAACGATTGATCCCGGCGCTTGCCGATTATACGGCGCTCTATCCCGGCGTTGATCTCGACGTGATCGTCAGCGATGCGATGATCGATCTGGCGGAGGATGGGTTCGAGGCGGCCATCCGCCTCGGTTCGC
>JAQGJO010000574.1 GCA_028290595.1 Hyphomicrobiales bacterium
AAGCTGCGCGAAGGTCGAGGCTGTATCGATAGGCGCGGCGGCGCTCTCGGGCGGAATCTCGACGACGCGGAAGATCGTGCCGCTGGGCGTCGGATCATGGCGCAGGGGACGCAGCGATGCATCGTCCGTGCCGGAGTTATCGACGGGCATGTCGCCCGTGACCCAGATTTCGGTGACGCCCGCTCCCGGCCAGCCGCTGAGCGGAACCGCATTCGGTGCGTGGTCGTCAATCGTCACGATGGCCGTTCCGTCGGCGCGATGGCCCGTGACATAACGCTTGATCTTGCTGAGCATAATGGATCTCCCTGTGTCGCTCATGACTTTGGCTTCGGCGCGACAATCTTGTTGCGCAAAATGCCGATGCCTTCGACTTCGAGCTCGACGACGTCGCCCAAATTGAGAAAGCGCATCTGTTCGAGGCCGGAGCCGTTGCCGACCGTTCCCGAGCCGAAAAACTCGCCCGGATACAGCGTTTCATTGCGCGATACATGCGCAATCAGATCTTCGAACGACCAGTACATGGAGTTGGAATTGCCGCGTCCCCATTCCTCGCCGTTGACGCGTGCGATCATCGTCAGTCTGTAGGGATCGGTCAGTTCATCGGCGGTGACGAGGCAGGGCCCCATCGGATTGGCGGTATCGAAATCCTTGCCTTTGCCAGGCCCGAGTTGTCCGCCCATCTCCTGCGTTTGCGCATCGCGTGCAGAGATATCGTTGAAGATCGTGTAGCCGTAGATGTAATCGCGCGCCTTCTCCTTGGGAACATCTAGTGCCTTGCCCTTGATGTAGAATCCAAATTCGAGCTCGAAATCGAGCACCTTCGAATAGGCCGGCCAGATCACATCATCATCGGTGCCGATGACGACGAAGCGGTTGGGTTTGTAATAGATCGGCTGTTCGTAGAAGGTTTTCGGCACGGCCAGAATGCCCTCGCGTTCCATCTCGGCCATTTTGGCTTCTGGATCCGGGAACTGGCTTGCCCGCAACTTGCGCGCGGCCTGGAACGCCTGTTTCAAATGGGTTTCGAAACACAGGCAGTCGCGCATCTGGATCGGCGGCTGCACCGGCGCCTTGAGATGCGCATCGGCCCGGGCGATGCGCGCGGACGAGTTCGCCTGTTGCACGATGCGATAGGCCTGCGCGAGGGCTTCATCGTCACCCTCGATCATCGCCTGCACGCTGACGAAGTGCCGTGCCTCGGTTCCAGACGTCTGCGTCTGGCCGTGCGCGAGATCGACAATCGTCGTTCCCTCGTCGATCAGGGCTCCCGCGCGTAGCTCACCGCGCGCACGTTCATAGGTGACAAGCTTCATGGTTTCCTCCCGCGGTGGTTATTGGATTCGGCTACATCTTGCTGCCGTAACGCACGGCCGCGAGCAGCAGCGAAACGATGTGAACGGTGGTTTGCCGGTCGTCTTCCGGATCGCAGGCGCCATCGCTGAGCCGCACGATCCGGCCGGCATCGCCCATGACGTGCACCAGCGCGCCGATCATCACCTGATAGGCCCAGTTGATTTCGGCATCGCTCCGATCCGGCAGGATCTCGCGCATCGCCTCGATGAATGAGCGTGCGACAGGATCGAACATGTCGCGAATGATGCCGCGGTCGAGCGACTTCGGATCGGACACCTCGCGCGCCAGCAAGGCGCCGAAGCGGGCGTTTTTTTCCGTCGTGCGCAATTTCAACATCGGGATGAGGAGCGCCTTGACGACGAGTTCCAGCCGCCGCTCGGGATCTTTTTCCGCATTCGCGAGTTGCAGGCCGGCGTTGCGCTGCTCGACGACACTTGGCGCGCGGAGTTCGAAAATCGCCCGGTAGAGTCCCTCTTTCGAGCCGAAATGATAGCTGACGAGCGCCAGCGGAACTTTAGCCGCAAGTGCAATCTGGCGCACCGAGGCGCCATCGAAGCCAAGCTCTGCGAACAGCGCTTCGGCAGCCGAAATGATGCGGGCACGAGCCGGATATTCCGTCTCGCCGCCTGCGATCTCGCTCCGCTCTTCAGCAGGCGCCTTTTGCCGAACCGATGTTTTCATATGCTTCTCCGACTCTTCCCCGGGGTAGGCGGGCTGGTCTGGCGCGTCAATTTATTTGATTGAACGTTCGATCAAAAATATTGTCAACACGTTTTTCCGCGTTTATCCTGTCCGTGATCGGGGCAAAGACCCGATGGGAGAGACGCAGAGGAGAATTGTATGGTCTGGAGAGTCCGTCGCGTCGTCACCGGTCACGATGAACAGGGCCGCTCGACAATCATCTCGGACAGCCTGGCCGAGAATGTGAAGGAAATGGAATCGATGCCCGGCGTCGCCCTCACCGATCTGTGGGAGACGGTAACGGCGCCGGCAGACAATCGCGGCAATGCCGACGCTGCCGCGCGGCCTGTCCGGCTCGAACCGCCGAAGACGGGCGCGCTGTTCCGCATCGTCGAATTTCCACCCGATCACGTCTGGCGCAGTTCATCCAACGCGCGCGCCGCCTTCGGGTCGATCGGCGCCGCCCATGCGCCTGATAAAACCTCCTCCGATCCGATGCAGCATAAGACCGCGACGATCGATTTCATCGTCGTGCTGAAAGGCGAGATCTACGCCATCGTCGATACGGGCGAGGTTCTGCTCAAACCAGGCGACGTCTTCATCCAGCGTGGTACCATGCACTCCTGGAGCGTGCGCGGGAATGAGGTCTGCATCATCGGCGTGGTGCTGGTCGGCGCCGATCCGGTCTGAGGTCGGGACAACCCTATGAACATTGCCGCGATCCTTCCCCGCAGCGCCAACCTGTATGGGCCGGGCATCGCCGTTGCACATGGGCGGAGCGCGCATCTGACCTATGACGGGCTGCTTGATCAGGTCCGCAGGATTGCCGGCGGACTGAAGCGGATGGGTCTGCAGAAAGGCGACCGTATCGCCTTTTTCATGACCAACGATCCGCACTACATCGCGCTGAAATTCGCGACCTGGTGGATGGGTGCTGTTGCCGTTCCCATCAATGCGAAGCTGCATCGTAAGGAAGTCGCCCACATTCTTGCCGATTGCGGCGCAGCGGTCGTCTTCGTCAATCGCGACACGGCGGCAGTGCTTGCGCCGCTCGCAGGCCAAGTGAATTCCGAAGTGACAGGCCTCCGCCAGATCGTCGCTGTCGGATCGCTCGAGCATGACGCCCTGTTGACCAGCCCGCCGTCGCAATCCATGGAACCAGCACTTGCCGATGATCTGGCCTGGCTCTTCTATACGAGCGGCACGACCGGCTTTCCCAAAGGCGCCATGATCAGCCATGGCAATCTCTATTCCATGGCGCGGTCCTATCTCAGCGATGTGGATTCGATTGCGCCGCAGGCGACGCTCGTTCACCTGGCGCCGATGTCGCACGGATCGGGTCTCTATACGCTGCCGTTCCTGGCCATGGGCGGCATATCGGTCGTGCCGCAATCGGGCAGTTTCGATGAGGCCGAATTCTTTGATCTCCTGCCGCACTGGCAGGAGATCTCCGCCTTCGTCGCGCCGACGATGATGCAGCGGCTGACGAACCACGCGATCGCCAATAAAGTCGATATACGCCATCTGCGCTGCATGATCTATGGCGGCGGCCCGCTCTATCTGGCGGATTTGCAAAAGGCGGCCGATCATTTTGGCCCGGTCTTCGCGCAAATCTACGGGCAGGGCGAATGCCCGATGTCGATCACGTCGATGTCGCGCCAACGTTTCACCGCCGCGCTCGCGGCGCGCGACGAGAAATGTCTGCAAAGCGTCGGCGTGCCGTTCCTGGGAACAGACCTGCAAATCCGCGATGGCGATGGAAAGGCTCTCGGCAACGGAGAGACCGGCGAAATCTGCGTGCACAGCTCTGCGTGTTTCCTCGGCTATTGGCACAACGACGACGGCACCCGCGCGGCGCTGCAGGACGGCTGGCTGCTGACCGGCGATCTTGGCACGATCGACGCGGCGGGGCATCTGCATCTTGTCGGGCGCAGCAAGGAAACGATCATCAGCGCCGGGACGAACATCTATCCGGTCGAGATCGAGAACGTTCTGCTGCAGCATCCGGCCGTAATTGAGGCCGCCGTGCTCGGCGTGCCGGATGCCGAATGGGGCGAATGCGTCGCGGCCTTTGTCGTGGTCGAGCACGAGACGCCGGATTTGGAAGCGCAACTCGATGCGCTCTGCCTGGCGAATATCGCGCGCTTCAAACGGCCGAGGCGCTACTACCGGCGCCCGAGCCTGCCGAAAAACGCCTATGGCAAGGTACTCAAGCGCGAGCTCCTGCACGAACTCTTGGAAGAGGCAAAAGCTGAAGCGGTTCAGGCCGGCAGATAGCTGATTCTTCCGGTCCGGCGGCCTGTCCCACCGTTTTGATTGGAACCCGCGGCCTCCGATTCAGTTAGAAGGCTAGGAGCACCCTGATCTGAATGCGCCGATTTTCTCAGCGGATTTCGGTAGAGCAGACTGGCGTGTGAATCATCGTCATGGAGATCCAGATCAACAACTTCAAAGACGTTCTGCTGACCAAACTGGCCAAAAGCGAAGTGAATCCGGGCGCGGTGGCGGCCTGATCGGGCCTTCCTCCCGCTCTTATAATGGAGCAAGCCTTTACAAAGGAGGATGTCATGAACGAGTGGTCGAATGCCAAACTCTGCGACGTGGCCAACCTCATCCTCGGGGCGGTCCTGCTGGCCTCGCCCTGGATGTTCGCCTTCGCTACAGGGCCGGAGACGCAGAACGCCGTCGGCAGCGGCGCCGTCATCGTCATTCTTTCCATTGCCGCCTTGGCGGCCTTTGCCTTTTGGGAGGAATGGCTGAACCTGATCGTCGGCCTGTGGGTTCTCGCATCTCCCTGGGTGCTCGGATTCGCGGGAACGGCCATGACCGTGCATGTGACTATCGGCATTTTGGTTGCCGTCCTGGCCGCGGTCGAAATCTGGATGATGCATCAGAACCAGCCGACCCAGTCGGCATTCTAGCCGTTAAGCAACCGCCGGCCGGAGCGGGCATTCCATCCTGCCCGGCCGGCGAAAGAATTGCCGCGCTCATGCCGGAGCGGTGGGAACCTCTTCGATGAGCGAACGCGCACGCGTGGTCAGCATGGCGCGGACTTCGGCATGGTCTTCCGGCGACCAGCGCTCCAGAAAGTTCGCCAGGCGGCTCCGATAGGCGGCGATCATGCGTTCGAATTCCTGCCGGCCGGCCGCCGTGACGGCAATCGATTGATCAGGCCCGGATGCCACGAGCCGCTCGACAAGCCCTTTGGCGATCAGGCCGCGGGCAATGTCATCGACGCGCTTCGGCGGCACTTTGAAGCGGGCGCTCAGGGCCGAGGGCTGCAGCGCGTCGCCATGCTGGTCGCCTTGCCGGCAGAGCTGCACGAGGAGCCAGATCTCATCGGGCGCCAGCGGCACCTCCAGCGCCCGCGCCATGCGTTGAATGATCGTCCAGCGGTCGTCGCGTTGTTCGATCTGGTTGAGGATCGTCTCCAGTTCCTTCACCGAGGTCGCATCGCGCGGCGCGGCGAACGTCTTGGCGACTGTCTCAGCCCGTGCCGGTCCGCGCAGCGGTTGCTCTTTCAGCAGCCAGGCCAGCACGAACGAGAACGCGCTCAGCGCCGCCGCCAGCACGAAGACCGGATGCAATGACGTTGTGAAGATATCCAGATAGATGGCGCGCACGTCCGCCGGCAGGGCCTGGATCGCGGCCGGATCGGTCCCGACGTTCAGCGGCAGACCCGCCGGCAGCCTTGCGGCGACGCCGTTCGCCAGGCTCGCGGCAAAGATGGCGCCGAACAGCGAGACGCCGACCGAGCCCCCGGTGGAGCGGAACAAGGTCGTGCCCGAGGTCGCGACGCCCAACTCGCGATAATCGACGGCGTTCTGCACCGCGAGCACCAGCACCTGCATCACCATGCCGAGGCCGAGGCCCAGCACCAGCATGTAAACCGAAGCCTGCCAGGTGCTGCTGGCTGTGCCGAGCGTCGCCAGCAGGGTGAGCCCGACGGTCATGACGGCCGTGCCGAT
Organism: Hyphomicrobiales bacterium; assembly: GCA_028290595.1. Next base: position 6,003 of record JAQGJO010000574.1, read on the forward strand.
GATCGGAAAAATGCGATAGCGGCCGATGCGGCTGATGATCTGGCCGCTGGTGATCGAGGTGACGAGCACGCCGGCCATCATCGGCGTCAGCAGCAGCCCCGCGTTGGACGGGCTGACGCCTTTCGCCACCTGCAGATAGACCGGCATGAAGGTGACCGCGCCGAACATCGAGACGCCGACGATGAAGCCGACGGAGCACGACACGACGAAGGTGCGGTTGGCAAACAGGCTCAACGGCAGGATCGGCTCGTCGGCATGATGTTCGACGTAGAGGAAACCGATGAGCCCCAGCACGGTGAGCGCAATCATCCCGAGGATCGGCAGTGAGGTCCAGGCAAAGGCGTGGCCGCCTAGGCTGGTGAACAGGACGAGCGCGGTCAGCGCGATGGTGAGCAGGGCCGCGCCCGCATAGTCGATCTTCGGCTGCCGCCGTTCCGACGGCGCCGTCAGCGCCCAGCCGATGACGGCCAGCACCAGCAGCCCGAGCGGTACGTTGATGTAGAAGATCCAGCGCCAGCTCAGATGTTCGACGAAGAAGCCGCCGATCAGCGGCCCCAGCACGGTGGAGAGGCCAAACACACCGCCGAAAATGCCCTGATAGCGTCCGCGTTCGCGCGGCGACATGATATCGCCGACCACCGCCATCGTGGTCACGATGAGGCCGCCGCCGCCCAATCCCTGCAGCGCGCGAAACGCGATGAGCTCGCCCATCGACCGGCTGAGTCCGCACAGGACCGAGCCGATGAGAAACAGGACGATCGCCGTCTGCAACACGATCTTGCGCCCGAACAGGTCGCCGAGCTTGCCGTAGAGTGGCGTAACGACGGTGGTCGCCAGCATATAGGCGGTGACGATCCAGGAGAGATGTTCGAGCCCGCCGAACTCACCGACGATGGTGGGCAGGGCGGTCGAGACGATCGTCTGGTCGAGCGATGCCAGCAGCAGCACCAGCATCAGCGCGCCGAAAATCACCTTCACGGGTTGCTGCGCCGGCGCGGGAACGGCAGATGCTGGCGTCACAGATGCTGGCGTTTCTTGGCTGGTCATCGCGTCCGCTGCGTTGTGATCGAATTCAGCTATAGGCCGGGGACTCTTAACGCGCCTGCCGCATTTCCTCGACGACTCTCTTGATCGCCGGATGGGCGAGGCAAGACTGATAGTAATGAGCGACGCTTGGATAGGCGGCGATCAGATCTCCGGTTCCAAACGCTGCCGTGATGGGAGGAACGCCGAACAGGGCCGGGGCCAATTGGCAATCGGCCAGGGTCAGGGCTTCGCCGGCGGCAAAACTGCTGGTGCCGAGGAAGGCCTGCAGGGACGCCAGTGCGCGCACCAGCCTGGTCAGCCAGATGCCGGTGAAATGTTCGTCGCGATTTGGCGATTTGGCGATCTGCATCAGTTCGACCGTCGACGTCATGATGCCGAGTTCGCCGATCCGCTGCAGCAGCCGGGCGCGGGCGCGCAGGTCCGGATCTTCCGGCAGCAGCGGCCGTTGCGGAAACCGCTCGTTGAGATATTCCAGGATGGCGGCTGATTCCGGCAGGGTGAAGCCGTCCTCGCGCACCAGGCAGGGGATCGTCCCGAGCGGATTGATCGCGTGATAGGCGACCGATTTCCGCCCGCCGGGCGGCGGGCAGATTTCGATGTCGAGCTCTTTCGCAAAAATGGCGATGCGCACAGGCGCAGAAAAAGGCGAACTGTTCTCCGAATAGAGAACATAGCGCATCGTCTGTCCTGTCGTGCGGGTCGGGCTGGCCCCGTCGAGCATGTCCCCGACATGATTATGTTTTGTCAGCTTAATTCCCGTTTGCGGCGCGAGATCGATGGGCGTTCCGGAGGGAATATAGTGATCCGGTGTGCCAGCCGCAAACGGGAAGCCAGTTATTATTTATTGTGCCTTAAGGAAGATTGGCCTCGCGATAGGCGCTGATGATCTCGCTGCCGGTGGCGAGCCAGACGCCGTCGTGCCCGGTGATGTGCTTGAGCGCTTCGTCGAGATATTTGATCCGGTGCGGCGCGCCGATCAGGA
>JAQGJO010000582.1 GCA_028290595.1 Hyphomicrobiales bacterium
TGCCGGGCCAGGTGAAGATCGTCTCGACGAGAATCGAACCGCCGACGAGATAGCCGAGTTGCAGGCCCATCACTGTGAGGACCTGCGGCAGCGCGTTTCGCACCGCATGCCTGAGGATGGCGAGAGGCCCCATCCCCTTGGCGCGCAGCATCTGCACGAAATCATTGTTGAGGACTTCGGCGACGGCGGATCTGGTCGTGCGCATGATAATGCCGAGTGGCACCAGCGACATGGTGAGGATCGGCAGCACGGCGTATTTGAGCTGTGCCCATTCGAAGATGGTGAACTTAGCGGAGCCTTGCGACCCCATGCCGGTCGCCGGCAGCACGCCGAGCTGCACGGCGAAAATGATGACAAGGACGATGCCGAGCCAGTAATTGGGAATACTGACGCCGACAACAGCAGCCGCCGTGACCGCCCGGTCCGTCGGCTTGCCAAGATGGTAGGCGGCCAGCGTTCCCAACACAAAGGCAAGGGAGAAGGCCAGAAGCACGGCGCCGATCGAAATGACGAATGTGTTCGACAGCGCGCTGAAGACCTCCACGACCACGGGGCGGTTGGTCTGCAGAGATGTGCCAAGATCGCCTGTCACGGCGCGCTGGAGCCAGAGCAGATATTGGATCGGGATCGGCTTATCGAAGCCGTAGAGTTTCTTCAGATAGACGATGTCTTCGGGGGAGGCATCGGGCGGCAGCAGGGACTGGATCGGATCGCCCGGCGCCAGCAGGACCAGAGCATAGCAGATGACGCTCACGCCGAGCGCGATGGGAATGCTCATCAGAATGCGACGGGCAGCATAGTACCACATGGGGTCTCCGGCAGCCGGCCCCGACATGTCGCCGGGCGGATATCGCAATGCAACATGAGTGCCAGCCATGGATTCGCAAATCGCATAGCGCCTCTGCGCGAATACAATCGTCGTTTCCGCACTGGCTATGGTCGAGTTGCCGATTTTGCAGGCAGACGCTGGGAAATATGGCGTTCTCGGCAGATGCTTGCGCTATCGCTTTCGCAGGCCGGCGACGTGAATGTATACAAATTGCGGATCTGTTGCCCGAAGGCGCGGCACAACGCCCAGAGGAACGGCAGAGTGATCCTGGGAAACGATCGTGTCGGGTGAGGGCTCACTTAGCCACGCAAGTGGAACGAAGTGTGCAGCAGCAGATATAAATGCGTCCTTTGCCGCCAAGCGCCACTTATAAGCGCCACTTGCGCCCGGCGCGAAACGATCTGGGAATTTTGCTGGGAATTTGCGAGGAATTTGATGTCGACACGGGTTCAGACGGTCTCGCAACAATTGCGCGACGGCATTATGCGCGGCAATTATCCCGGCGGGTTCCGCATGAACGAAGTGGATCTGGCCACCGAGTTCGGCGTGTCGCGAACGCCGATCCGCGCGGCGCTGTCGTCGCTGGCAGCCGAAGGCCTGCTCGAATACACGCCCAATGCCGGATATGCGGTGCGCTCCTATTCGGCCAAGGACATCCTCGGCGTTTACGAGGCGCGGGCGGCGCTCGAAGGACTGGCGGCGCGGCAGGCGGTCGAGAACGGGCTGGAGGACGAGCAGCGCCAGCGCATGTCGCGCGTGATCCGCGAGACCGACGCCATGCTCAACAAGGATGCACGCGGCGAGGACAGTTGGGAAGATGCCGGCGTGCACTGGGCGAAAGCCAATGTGCAGTTCCATACGCCGATCGTCGAGGCTTCACAGAACGATCATCTGCATTGGTTGCTGCGGAAATCGCGGCATATTCCGCTGGTGCATGCCACGCTTTACCGCGTCGTCGATATGAAGCGCATCGCCAGGGCCCATGAAGAGCATATCTATATTCTGGAAGCGCTGACCAATCGCCAGGCGGTCCGCGCCGAAGCGCTGGCGCGCGAACATATCTACAAGGCCGGCGTCTTCGTGGTCGAGTGCATGCGGCAGGCGGAGGCGATCCGCCCGGGACGCGAGACGGCACCGGCGCCCGCGCGGCGCGCGAAGCTCGTCTCGCTCTGAGGGACTATTCCGCTGCCGCCGAGACTTCGGCGGTAAGCGTGGGGCGTTGCTTGCGAAATTGCGTCGCGGCCTCGAAGGCGCGGCCTGCCCGCAGCACCACATGATCCTCGAACGGCCGCCCGACAATCTGCATGGAAAGCGGCAGGCCTGCCTCGTTGAAGCCGCTGCAAACCGACAGCGCCGGGGAGCCGGTGACATTGAAGGGCCGCGCGAACGAGGGTTTCGTGCGCGACATCGATGCACCCTGCCCCAGAACAGGGGCAGGCATCACCGAGGCCGGCAAGACCACGACATCCACATTGGTCATCACATGCGCCAATTGCTGAACCAGCATGGTGCGGTCGCGCATGGCATTGACGTAATCACAAGCACGAACGAACGCGCCCGGCACGACTCTGTGCCGGAAACTCTGGCCGTACAGCTCAGGCGCATGAACCAGCGCATGCTCGTGGATGGCATAGCCCTCGGACCGTGAGATCGTGCTGCCGACATCGGCATAGGTAAGCGACGGCGCCAGTTCGACTTCGCTGACGATGGCGCCGAGATCGCGATAGGTCGCGAGCGCCTGTTCCAGCGCCGCCACCACATCGGCGCTTGTCCCTGCCTCTTCGGTCATGGCGCGGGCATAGCCGATGCGCAGGCCGCGCACGGGACCGGTGACGCTGGCAAAATCAGGCTGCGGAACATTGGCGCTGGCCGCATCGAGCGGATCATGGCGCGCCAGGACGCTCATCATCAAGGCACAATCCTCGGCGGTCCAGCACATCGGGCCGGCATGATCGAGGCTGAACGACAAGGGAAGAATGCCGCGGCGGCTCACCAGACCATAGGTCGGCTTGATGCCGGCGATGCCGCAGAGCGCCGCGGGCCCGCGGATCGAGCCGCCGGTGTCCGTGCCCATGGCCGCCATGGCAAGACCGGCGGCGACTGCCGCGGCAGAGCCCGACGACGAGCCGCCCGGATCATGCGCCGTGTTCCACGGATTGCGCGCCGGCGGCCAGGGCAGATCGAAACTGGTGCCGCCGATGGCGAATTCCCACGTCGCGGTTTTGCCGAGCAGGATGGCGCCGGCCTGCGCAAGCAGCGCGGTCGTGAATGCGTCTTCGTCTGGAATATGATGCCGCAGCAACGCCGAATGGGCGGTCGTGCGAACGCCCTTGGTGCTGTAGATATCCTTGAGGGCAATCGGCACGCCATGCAGCGGTCCGCGATAGCGCCCCTGCATGATCTCCGCCTCAGCGGCGCGGGCTAAGGCCATGGCCTCGTCGCCGAGCAGCAGAAGATAGGCGTTGAGCTGCGGGTCAATCCGCGCGATCCGGTCGAGATAGGCCGCCGTGAGTTCGACGGGAGACAGCTTGCGCGACTTTATGAGTTGCGAGGCCTCAGTGATGGTCAGGAAGCAGAGATCGTCGGACATGGCTCAGACCTTCTTGCGCGGCACGAGACTAAAGGTGCTGAGCGGCTCAAGCGCATAGGGCCGATCGCGGCGCAAGGCCTGCGAACCCACCTCAAGTTCCAATATCCCCGGCAGCAGCCCCGCCAGATCGCCCTCCGGCATTTTCAAACCGTGTGCGGCGAGACGCTCGGCGAGTTTTTGCAGTTCCTTTTCAGGCTGGTCCATGGGCGTAGTTCCTCTTTAAGTTCGCGCACCTACCCTCATCCGACCCTTGCTACGCAAGGGCCACCTTCTCCCGCGGAGCGGGAGAAGGCTTCACGGCTTTTATTTTGGCTCAACTACAATTGGTGTGATGTCCTGGAACCAGCTCTGCGACTGGATGAAGCCTTTGACTCTTGGCGACATGGCGCGGGGGTTCAGGTCGCTGACGATGAAGAGGTTGCGCGCTTCCTTGACGATGATTTCGTGGATCTTGGTCACCAGTGGCTCCCAGACGGCCGGATCGGTGCTAGCGAGCGCTTTTTCTGCCATCTCGTCAACCTCGGGGTTGGTGTACCAGCCCCAGTTGGAGCCCAGGGGCGTCTTGTATTTGGTCATCTGGCCTTTCAGGAAGTTCAGTGGATCGGAGGCGCCGCTGCTGAAATTGATGCCGTCGTAAGGGTATTTCTCCTGGCCCTTGAAATAAATATCGAGCAGGGCGTTCCAGTCGAGGGTGTCGAATTTCACCTTGAAGCCGACCGCCTCAAGCTGTTCCTTCACCACTTCGTTCATCGGCAGCGGCTGCATCTGGCCTGACCCCGATGTCGAAATCGCGATGGTGATCTGGCACGGATAACAGTTGGCTTCCTTCAGCAGCGCAGTGGCTTTCTTCGGGTCAAAACCATATTCCGCCGGCTTGCCGTATAATTTCTGCTGCGGCACATAGATGCCGGAACTCGGCGTCGCCAGGCCCGATAGAAGGTCAACCATCTCCTGTCGATTCATCGCCCAGTTGGCGGCCTGGCGCACGCGCATATCCTTGAACGGACCACGCGCGACATTCAAAAGATACGGCCAGGTATGTGGATAGATGTTCGTCGTGATCTGCATCTTCGCCGCCTTGAGGGCGGGAATGGTGTCAGGCGAAGGCGCCTCGATGAAATCGACCTGCCCCGATAGAAGCGCCGCGACGCGTGTTGTCGCCTCAGGCATCGGCAGCAGCACGACCCTGTCGTGTTTGGGAATGCGCGCCTTGTCCCAGTAGTCGGGATTCTTGACGAGTTCCATACGTTCGTGCGGCACGACGCCGGCAAAAAGGTAAGGCCCGGTCCCGGCGGGTTTCTTGGCGAATTCGTCGAGATTGTTGCCGGCCTTTTCGACGGCGCATTTCGACAGCATGAAGAGATAGGGGAAGTTATAATAAAACAGCGATTCCGGTGACTTCGTGTAGACGGCGATCGTGTAGTCGTCGATCTTTTCAGCGCGGTCAATGTTATTGGTGCGCGAGCGTATGCGGGCGAAGTTATAGGGAGTGAAGGCCGGATTCTTTTCGGAGATCAGGCGATCGATGTTCCAGACCGCAGATTCCGCATTCCAGTCGCAGCCGTCGCTAAATTTCACATCCTTGCGCAGATTGAATATCCATCGCTTGTTGTCGTTTGGATCGATGGCCCAGTCCGTCGCCAGCGCGGGACGCAGGGTCACTTCCTTCTCGTAGCTCGAGAGATCAAATGCGATGAGCGGATCATAAAGCGAATTGCCGACGAAGCGGCTGCCTTCCATGCCTTGATCCGGCTGGCCGCGCCAATCGGGAATATCGGCGGCGGTCATGGCGATGCGCAGCACGGTTTCGGCCTGCGCAAGATGTGGGAGAGTGACGGAGATGGCGAGGCCGAGGCCTGCCGCTTTGAGGAGATTCGCGAGGCGCAATCCGGACATGCAATGCCCTTTCCATCGGTTCACCGCGTTTGCGGTATGGAAGCTACGCTGCAAAGCAGATGCCAAAGCACGGAAAGATCAGGGATTACGCAGTCTGAACAATGCGTGGATAGCTCTTGCGCAGATCGTGCCCCCTACGACTATTCTTTCTGCACCCGACACAACAC
>JAQGJO010000006.1 GCA_028290595.1 Hyphomicrobiales bacterium
GCTCAGGTCCGGACGATGCAGCGAGCCGCCGAGCTGCAGATTAAAGGGCGGGTAGGCGAAGATGAACTCGACGGACTTGACCGGCAGCGCTTCGAGTGCCGCGACGCAATCGCCCTTGATGATGGAGTTCAGCCATGATGTGCCCGGGGAAATTCCGGACGACAGAGCGCGCGAAGACAAAGCCGCCATTTGATACTCACCAATACGCTTTTACAGGAACTCGTTTACCGGCTGTTATGGTTACCGATCCCGGTTACTAAAGCCTGAATGCGCGTGCCGTATCGGGAAATAAATTTGGAAACGATGCTTCGGAAAGCGCCCGGGCGAATAATCCGCGGGCCTTAAGCGTGATCCCGCCAAACTTGTGCGAAGAACCTTCCGGGACGACAATGACCAATATCGCAGAAAACACCGCAGCCGTGCCGGCAAGGCGCAACACATGGGTGACCGCACTCGTGGCGCTCGTCGTTCTCGCCGTGCTGTCGGAGGCCGCCTATCTGGCTCTCGCAGCGGCGCCCTATTATTGCGCGGCCGATGGCCGCTTTTGCGGCACCTTTCTCGCGGATATTGCCGCGCCACTGTTCGATGCGGTCAAGGCTGAAGGTGGCAGGGTCAATGCCTACAACACTTTCGCATTCGGCCTGCCCGGCCGAACAACATCTATTTCCTGGCCTTCACGGCCATTGAATCGATCATGATGTGGAAATTCGCACAGACGGTCGTGATCGCCTATCTCGTTGGTTTCATAGCGATTTTCGGCTCCCTGCATATGGCGGCCGGGCGCGGATTGCTCATACACCTGCTGCTCGCCATGGTCTTCGCGGTGATCTGGTTCGCGCTCTATACCAGCGCCGAACTGTCGCTGTTCGGCGGCGAGTTTACGGGCGTGTTCCAGATGCGGTATTTCGAAATCGTGGTCGCCACGCTGGCGCTATTCGTCACCTCGTTATTCGCCGCGCGAAGGGTGGGCTGACCGCGTCACAGGACGAAATCGGAGCTGATGTCGCCCCATGAGCCTTTGATGACGATCTCGATCTCGCGGTAAGCGTCGTTGTCGAGGTTGACGATCACGTAGGTATTGCCGCCCTCTTCGAGGATGGTGACACTGCCGGGCGTGCGGTCGTTGACATAACCCTGTTCGAGGTCACTCAACCCATCGGATGCGTCGAACTGGTAATAGCCGTCGAAATGCAGCGGCTGGTCGCCCTTTTTGTTCAGATTGCCGTCGATGCGGGTGAGAACGAGCGTGTCCTCGTCGGGTGTGAAATCGTCGAGGTAAACGATGGCCGGCTGGTTGCCCTTCAACGGCGCGACCTGGCCGATGATGAAGGTGTCGTAGTCCACGCCGCCTTCGGCGCGGTCGTTGTGATTCTGAATGAAGATGCGATCCGCACCGCCATCGCCGAACACACGGTCAGCGCCTTGGCCGCCGCTCAGGAAGTCGGCGCCGGCGCCGCCATGGAGTTCGTCCCGCCCATTGCGGCCGAGAATCTCGTCGCCGCCGCCGAGACCGTACATACGCTCGTCACTGTTCTTGGTCGCGCCATAGAGCTTATCGGCCCGGTCCTCGCCAAGAACGGTCAGCAACAGGTTACCGTGATGGAGTTGGCCGGCATTTACCGATCCCTTCGCGTCGTCCAGCAGGACATAGCTGTTTGGCTTGAGCGCATCGGCCAGCAGGCGGCCGTCGGCGACCGTCAAACCATCGAGAGCCTTCAGCATGTCGCCGACATGCGACGGCTCATGGTTGCCGATCCGGTCGCCGAGATTGTCCTGGCCGAGATTCTTGTGCTGCTGGAAGATGAAGAGATTGCGGGTCGCCATTTCCTTGGCGTGGCCGGTCCAGCTTCCCGGCACGACATGGTAGACGGGATCATTCTGGAAACCGAAATTGAACACGTCGCTCTTGCGGCTCGACGACAAGTAGGGCGCCGAGACGCCAACGAAGTGGGCATCGTCGAAAGCCCCGTTCCATTTCCCGTTCGCGGCCTTATCGGCAATGATATTGGCGACGGCGCCACCCAGGCTGATGCCGGTGAAGGTCACGTCGAGATCATGCGTCGCCTTATAGGCGGCCACCGCCTCGATCAACGGCTCGAACTGCTTGTAATATTTACCCGAAAACGAAATGTTGTCGTAGTCCTTGATGTCATTGACCTTGTCGGTGCCGCGAAAGCCGACGATGAGTTCGCCGTCGGACACGGTGACGATCGCCTTGCCGCGGCCGTTCTTGCTGGTGAAGATCGTCTTGTCACCCTGACCCTCGATCCCGAGTTCGGACATGGTAAGCGCCTCGAACCCCGCCGGGGGCTCTGCATTGCCATAGGATGCGACGGCAACGCGGTAGACAGTCGCGAATTGCGCGAGATCGAGATCGCCGAAAAGGCTCATGAACAGGCTCCGGTCTTGAATGCAGGATGCGGTGTCGGCTGCATATGCGGGCCGATTGCGGCAATCAAGCGACATCGAGGCATTTTGGTTCCACCCTTGATAAGCCACCGTCACTTATTGTCCAGTCGGAATGCTTCGATGAGGATCGAAGCATGTTTGATGTGAATCGCGCTATGATGGCCCGA
>JAQGJO010000010.1 GCA_028290595.1 Hyphomicrobiales bacterium
TGCGCGCCCCAGGGATGCGCGGCGGTGCGCGCCACGGCGGCGTTGCCCCAGATGTCGCGATAGCCCGGGAAGTAGGGCGGCTCGTAGAAGAAGCTGTGGTGCATGAACGGCAGATGCATGTCGTTCATGACTTCCCACAACGGGTTCAGGTCCGGATCGTCGATCGGCATGCCTTCCGGCAGCGACGGCCATACGGCCGCGACCCAGCTTTCCTTGCCGATGCGCTTCAGTTCCTTGACGGCCCATTCGATGTTGTGGCCCGGAGCGAGGAAGAGGCCGCGCAGACGCTTCACGTCCGGCGAGCAGAAGTCGCGCATGTAGTTGTGGTAGGCGTCGTAGATGCCGGCGGTCAGGCCCGGCTCGAGAGCGGAGGAGGCGGGGGCCCAGGTGCCCGGGATCAGCAGGTTGACGTCGACGCCTTCCTTGTCCATGTCTTCCAGACGGCCCGTCGGGTTGTCGTGCTGGATGCGCTCATGGCAGATCTCGGTCGAGACGTTCTGCACGCGGCCTTCGACGGCGGTGCCGCCCTTCGGCTTCACGTAGTCGGGCTTCTGGCCGGCGATGCGGTCATAGGCGATCGGGTTCACCTTAATCGTGTGCCAGGTGTCGGTCGGATGACCGCGGCCAGCCGGCGAATTCATCGCCTTCACGTAGGGCTTCAGTTCGTCCCAGCGCGCCTTGACGGCATCGCCCGCATAGCGATGCAGCACTTCGAGGGACGGGGTGACGTGGGCATCCACGTCCAAAACACGGTAACCATTGCGCATATTTCTCTCCTGTTGCCTTGATGGCGGTAGCCAGCGCGAAAATCTAGTCGTGCGGATGGTATGGACCGCTCACCAGCGAAGCAAAAAGGATTTACAAATACTAATATAAGTTTACCTTATAACTCAAGTTTTGACCGCTGCGGCGGGCCTAATTTCACCTCCAAAAGCCGTGACGACCGATGAATGACCGCCAATTACGCTATGCCCTAACTGTCTGGCGCGAACGCAGTTTCAGCAAGGCCGCCGGCCGTCTGAACGTCTCCCAGCCGGCGGTCAGCGACCAGATCCGCCTGCTCGAGGAGGAATTGGGCTTCGAGCTGTTCCAGCGGACCGGCCGGGGCGTCGAGGTCACCTATGTCGGGCGCACCTTTTTACAACATGCCGAACAGGCCATGTCGGGCATTCTCGGCCTGTCGGAGACCGCGCGCCAGCTGCGCGGCGACGGCCCGCGCGGCTCCTTCACCATAGGATTCAGCTCCGGCGTCGCCCAGGACATCGTACCGCGCGTGATGGCCAGCCTGGCCGACATGCTGCCGCGCGTGCGCCTGGAAGTGGTCACGGCGACGACGCGCCGCATTCACCGCTTCATCCTGGAGCGCCGCCTGGATGCCGGTATCGCCATCCAGTCCGATCCGCGCAGCGTGCCGGAAGAGTTGATCAGCGAGCGCGTCTCCAGCATCGAAATGGCGCTGATCGTGCCGTGGAGCCATCCGCTCGGCAAACGCGGGGCGCGCGCCATCAATCTCGCCGATCTCAAGGACGAACGGCTGATCGTCAACGAACCCGACATCGGCTACGGCCAGTTCGTGCAGACCGTATTCACCGACCAGGGCCTGCTGCCCAACGTGGTGGCGCGCGCCGACGACGTCGATACCATCAAGCTCATGGTGATCTCGGGCGTCGGCCTTGCCGTGCTGCCGCGCGGCTGCGCCGCCAATGAAGTCGCGCTCAAGCAGTTGCGCGTGTTGCCGATCCGGCCGCAGCACGAAGTGCCGATCACGCTGATCCGCCATCCCGGCGCCTTGACGCCGGCGGCGGAAGCCTGCGTCAAGCTGTTGCGCGCCGCCTTGCTGGCCGAGACGGCAGCCGCCGCCCGCGCGGCAGGTTAAGTGGCGCCCTCATCGGCGCGCTTGCCGCGTGCGAATTCGAACATGCGCAAGAACACTTCCGGCGGCTGCGCGCCCGATAAGGCGTAGCTATTGCCCATGACGTAGCAGGGCACCGCGTTGACGCCGCGCACGCGCGCCTGCACGTCGGCCTCGCGCATCGCCTCCAATCCGCCGTCGCCGCGCAAGTAGGTTTCGACGTCGCCGCGCGGCAGTCCCTGGCCGGCGGCAATGTCCGCCAGAACGCCGGGATCGCCGATGTCGCGCCCTTCGGCGAAATAGGCGGCGAACAAGGTTTCGACGAGGGCGTCGGCAGCAGTCTCGCTCGCGCCGTCCCGTTGCTGGGTCCAATCGATCAGGCGATGGGCGGCGAGCGTGTTGGGCATGCGGCCGATGCGGTCGAAGGCGAAGCGCAGGCCCTCGGCGGCGCCTTCCTTGGCCAGGCGATCATGGATGAAGGCGACCCGCTCCGGCCCGCCCAGCTTCCAATTCAGGTAAGCCTCGCGCTCCATGCCCTCGGCCGGCATCGTCGGGTTGAGCTGGAAGGGATGCCATTGCCGCTCCAAGCGGACGTCGCCCCCATGAGCTCCTGGGCCGTCAACGGAACCGCGCCACAGGGTTTCGGCGCGCTCCAGGCGACGCTTGCCGATGTAGCACCAGGGACAGACGAAATCGGCATAAATGGCGATGCGCATGGCCATGCTCAAAATGCGGTGGGAATGCCTAAAAAGCCATATTTATCAGACTTTAGAGATAAAGCTTTCCTTAAGTTTATCGCTTTAGGGTGAGGAATCGTTGCCCCCCATCCAAATCGCCTTGGCTGGCCGGTGATTCGTGAACATTGAACCCATGTCCTTGCCGCCCGATCATCCCCTCATGCCCGCTGGAAGCCTCGCCATCACGCTCCGTCGCCACCGGGATTTCCTCGAGGGCAAGCAGGGGGGCCTGCGCGCGAACCTGACCGGCATGAGCCTGTCGGGTATCAACCTGAGCAGCCTGATCCTGCGCAGCGCCGTCTGCGCCTCGACGAACTTCAGCCGCAGCATGATGGTCGGCACCGACCTCAGCTTCGCCGATCTGTTCCGCGCCGATCTGCAGCATTGCAACCTGACCGGCGCCAATCTGTTCCGCGCCGACCTCAAGGGCGCGCGCATGCGCGGCGCCAAGCTCACCGAAGCCAATCTCAACGAAGCCGATCTCCGCGCCGGCGCCTATCTCGACACGGCGGAGGAAGACGCGCCGACCGATCTGCGTCATGCGCGCCTCGACCGCGCTGAAATGCGCAAGGCGAACCTCTCGCAGGTCCGCCTCAACGACGCCTCCATGGTCGAGGCCAACCTGCAGGACGCGGTGCTCTACGGCACCGATCTCAGCGACGTGAACCTCGCCGACGCGAACCTGTCGGCCGCCAAACTGAAAGGCGCCAATCTCTCCGGCGCCAACCTGTCCGGGGCCAATCTCGAAAGCGCGACCTTCCAGGGCTGCAACCTGCAGGGCGTGCGTCTGACCGGCGCGAATCTCCATGGCGCCGATTTCTCCAATGTCGATCTCAGCGGCACCATCACCGCGCGCCGGCCGGAAAGCCTGCCGCTCGATATCCAAAAGATCCTGCGCGCCCACATGAACTGGATCGAAAGCAACGGCACCAAAGGCGAACGCGCCGATCTGCGCAATTGCGACTTGAGCGAGATCAGCCTCGAAGGAATGAACTTCAATGGCGCGATTTTCATTCAGGCGGACTTGCGCGGCGCCATCCTGACGAAGTGCAAATTCCTGCTCGCCGATCTCTCGGGCGCCGACCTGACCCACGCCAATCTGATGGGCGCCGATTTGATGGGCGCGAATCTGTCGGGGGCCAATCTCAGCCGCGCCCGTTTGCGCCGCGCCAACATGGGCCCGGCGACGATCTGGCGGCCGGACGGGCAGAACGCCGCCCGCCTGTGGTCCGTCAATCTCAGCCGCGCGAATCTCGTCTTCGCCGACCTGTCCGAGAGCAATCTGAAAGAAGCGAACCTGATGGATGCCGACCTGCGCGGCGCCGATCTGACCGACGCGGACCTCGAAGAGGCGAACCTGCGCCGCGCCAACATTCAGGACACCATCATCGACCCCGAGATGGCGCAGACCTTGGCCGCCGCCATCAACAGCGGCGCCTAAAGCGTCCCTGTCAGGCTTTTTTCTCGCGCAGCTTTTGCGTGTAGCAGCAGAGCAGATGGGTGACGGTTTTGCCGTCTTCGGAGAGGGGCAGGGCGACGCGGTCGAACTCGATAAAGGAGCGGCCAACGGCAGCGAGAGAGGACGAGCGGAAATCGGGCTCGCGCGTCCGGACCACCGTCTGAAACCGCTCCAGCGTCGGTTTCATCTCCGGGCCGAGTTCTCCGACCATCAGGCCCTTGAGCGGCCGGTCGTGGGCTTCTTCCACTTCCGAACCTGCCAGGCGGATGCGGAAATCGCGCCCCTCGTCGACGACTTCGAGAATCATGAGCGTGCTGAGACAATCATAGATGTCGACGGGATCGATGTCGCGCCGCGCCGGCAAGACGCCGTCGCCGGACTTCTTCAACCAATATTCGTAAATCTTGCGGATTTTCACATCGGACAAGGCGCGCTCGCGCGCGCTGATATCCGGGGCCCCGGCAGGGTGAGGCGGGGAGGGGTCGGAAGAATTGGTCGCCATCAGACTCGGGCCGCCGACACGCTACGCAGCAACAACGCCATCAAACTATACCTTTCGTTCGGCACGCATACGCAAAACGCTCAATCATACTGAGTGTCATATTTCATACTGCAGCCTCATGCAACTTTGGCATGGGCCATTGGGATAGGACGCAAGGGGTGGTGACAGGCCTTCCAAAAAGCCCTAATGCTCTCGCCGTTCGGAGGGGTGGCCGAGCGGTTTAAGGCACCGGTCTTGAAAACCGGCGGGGGTTCACGCCTCCCGTGGGTTCGAATCCCACCCCCTCCGCCATTTCCCGTTTTTAATTAGCCAAGTAGGTCACTGACGGCCGTGCTTTGCACGGCCGAGGGGAATCGAATCCGCCCCCGGCTATCCCCGCACAAGGCCCCCGCTGCGATCTGGTGAGACGGGGATTCTCCGCATAGAAATTAGGGAACCCATACTTAAATTCCTCGTCATTTCCGACGCTCAAGGCACAAGCTAGAATTAAGCCAATCAGCGCCTTAAGGACTTCAATCTTAGGGAACCGTTGCTGTCCGTCGCTGATTTGTTAATATCTTAACGACTTAACTTTTCCGCAATACGGACTAACGAGCACTCCACGGCTGCGGCGATCAAGCCGATACAGCGCATACGACAGATCATGATGACAACGGACACGGTGAAGCAGCGGCGCATCCTTTATGTTGAGGACGACCCAGCCTTGCGCTTGTCCACGGCCGATCTGCTCGACGACATGGGGCATCACGTGGTCGAGGCGGCCGATGCGCCGGCCGCGCTCGAATGGCTCCGCGCCGGGCATCCGGTCGATCTGCTGTTGACCGATCTCAGGATGCCGCTGATGGATGGGCAAGAGCTCGCCGCCGCAGCGCGCGCCCTGCGGCCCGGCTTGACTGTCGTCTTCACCACTGGAGCCAGCGACAAAACCGTCAGCGAAATCAGTCGTGATCCAGGGACCGCCTGCTTGCTCAAGCCCTTCGGCATCAAAGACCTGGAGAATCTCCTGCGCAAGCTCGACTGAACGACTCTGCCAATCTTTGATACAGCCGTGAAGCCATACCGGGGACCCTCGTGCTGAAATCCGCTCGCCTATCCATCGCTCTTGTCGGCATCCTGCTGACGGCACTCACCGGCGCGATCGCCTTCACCAACAGGGCGTTGGAGGACAACAAGGTTCTCAACGGCTGGGTGCTGCACACCTACGACGTCATCCAGCAGGCCAACCAGCTGCTGGCCGATCTCGTCGAATCCGAAACGAGCCGGCGCGGCTACATGATGAGCCCGCAGCCGATCTATCTCGAGAGCTACCAGCGCAATGCCGCGGAGGCCAAGGCCGGCCTCGACAGTTTGAACAGCCGGGTCGGCGACAATCCGGAACAGCTCGGCCAAATGCGCGTGGTGCGAGATCTCGTCGAGCGGCGTCTGGCCGAGATGGAAGAAGGGATGCGGCGTTGGCAGGCGCAGGGGCTTGCCGCCGGCATTGCCCATCTCAACGATTCCGAAACTCGCGCCATCACCGCGCAATCGCGCGCAGCCCTGCTTCAGGTGGTCGACACCGAAACCCGTCTTCTGAACAACCGCAAGGAAGCGGCCGAGAGCGCCGCCAGCCGCACACAAATCTGGACTATCGTCATCTTCCTCATCGCTGTGACGGGAATCCTGCTGACGCTCTATCTGCTGTCGCGCAGCAACCACCAGCTCAGCAAGACGCAGGCGCTCTTGCGCGGCCAGGCGGCGACGTTGCAACGCACTCTCGACACCTGCAGCGAGGGCATCGCCGCATTCGATGCCAGCGGTCGGATCGTGACTTACAATCGCAATTTCTTCACGCTGCTCGACTATCCCGACCACCTCGGCCAGCAGCGCGCGATGTTCGACGAATTCACCAAATTCGACGCCGGCCGCACGGCCGAACTGTTGAGCAAGGTCTCGATCAACGTCGATTCCTCGACC
>JAQGJO010000018.1 GCA_028290595.1 Hyphomicrobiales bacterium
TGGTCTGTCCGAGAAAACTCGAAGAGGTCATCTCGGTGATGCCGGAGATCGAACCGAGCGCCCGCTCAAGCGGAGCGGCGACGCTGGCAGCCATCGTCTCCGGATCGGCGCCCGGCCGCCCGGCCGATACGACGATGGTCGGAAACTCGACGGACGGCATGCTGGCAACGGGCAGAAATGGATAGGCGACCAATCCCGCAAAGAGAAGGGCCGCGGCGAGTAGCGCGGTTCCGATCGGCCTGAGAATGAAAATCGCGGAAGGGTTGTTCATTCGCCGGCCTCGCCGGCGCGTGGCTTCAGCTCGCCGGCACGGGCTTCGGCGAGGGCCGCTTCCGTGCTGAGCTTGCGGCCGCCGCCGAGGCGCAGCCGGATGCGTTCGACGGCGAGATAGATGACCGGTGTCGTATAGAGCGTCAGCAACTGGCTGACGAGCAATCCGCCGATGATCGTCACGCCGAGCGGAATGCGCAGCTCGCTGCCGGTGCCGGTGCCGAAGGCGAGCGGAACAGCGCCCAGTAATGCTGCGAGCGTCGTCATCATGATCGGGCGGAAGCGCAGATGGCAGGCGCGCACGATGGCGTCGAAGGGCGACAGATTGTCGTTGCGTTCGGCGGCAATCGCAAAGTCGATCATCATGATCGCGTTCTTCTTGACGATACCCATGAGCAGGATGATGCCGATCAGCGCGATGATCGACAGGTCCTGCCCCGTCAGTTGCAGCGCGAGCAGGCCGCCGACGCCGGCGGACGGCAATGTTGTGAGAATGGTGAACGGATGGGCGAGGCTCTCGTAGAGGATACCAAGCACGATGTAGATGGAGACGACGGCGGCGAGGATGAGCCAGGGCTGGTTCTTGAGCGAGCTCTGAAATTCCGATGCATCGGCGTGAAAATTCGCCGAAATATTTCCGGGCATACCGATCCGGCTTTGCGCAGCGGAGATGGCGGTCACGGCGTCGCCGAGCGAAGCGCCCGGGCGCAGATTGAAGCTGATGGTGATCGCCGGGAACTGATCCTGATGAGCGACGACGAGCGGTGCTGTGGTGCGCACGAGACGGGTGAAACTATCCAGCGGCACCTGAACGCCGCCGGTGCCCGACACATAGAGCTTGGACAATGAAGAAGGATCGTTCTGATAGAGCGGCGCTGCTTCGAGAATGACCCGATATTGATTGGTCTGGCTGTAGATCGTCGAAATCTGGCGCTGGCCATAGGCGCTGTTCAGCGTGTCGGCGATGGACTGGATCGAAATGCCGAGACGGCCGGCTTTTTCGCGATCGATGTCGACAAAGGCGCGCAGGCCGCCGTCCTGGCTTTCGTTGGCGACATTGCGCAGAATCGGGTCTTTCTGCATTTCTTCGAGCAACCGATTGCTCCATTGCGTAACTTCGGCCGGATCGGCTCCCGATAGCGTGTACTGATATTGCGACCGGCTATTGCGCGTCGAGATCAATATGTCTTGCACAGGCTCGAGATAGAGGTTCGCGCCGGGGATGGTTGCAGCCGTTGCGCGCAGGCGCTCGGCGATCTGCGTCGCCGTCGCCGTGCGTTCTTCGCGCGGGCGCAGGACGATCGTCAGCCGGCCGGTGTTGGCTGTGGCGTTGAGCGGCCCGATGCCGAGAACCGACACGACGCTGGCGACGTCGCCGTCATCGCGCAGCCGGCGCACGACCTGCTCCTGGAGATCGGTCATTTCCCGAAACGAGACGTCGGGGGATGCTTCCAGCACTGCGCTGATGAGGCCGGTGTCCTGATCGGGCAGAAAACCCTTCGGGCTGATGATGTAGAGATGGACCGTCAGCGCCAGGGTCGCCAGGGTTAGCAGGATCATCAGGCCCTGACGTTTCAACGCCCACGCCAGCGTCGTCTCATAGGCGCGCGCCATCCGCTCGATCGGATATTCGGCGAAGCGCGCCAGCAGGTTCTCACCTTTACCCTCACCTTCGCCAACACCAGCGGCCAGAAGTTTTGCCGAGAGCATCGGCGTCACGGTGAGCGAGATGACGGCGGAGACGACGACGGCAATGGTCAATGTCAGCGCGAATTCGCGGAACATGCGTCCGACGAGACCGGTCATGAAGAGGAGCGGAATAAACACAGCGATCAGCGAGAATGTCAGCGAGACGACCGTAAAGCCGATCTCGCGCGCACCATCGAGAGCGGCATCGAGCTTGTTCTTGCCCTTCTCCAGATTGCGCACGATATTTTCGATCATGACGATGGCATCGTCGACGACGAAGCCGGTGCCGACCGTCAGCGCCATCAGCGAAAGGTTGTCCAGGCTGAAGCCTGCCAGATAGACGATGGCGAACGTGGCGATGATGGACAACGGCAAGGTGATTGCCGCCACAATGGTGGCGCGCAGCGAGCGCAGGAACAACAGGACGACCAGAACGACGAGGATGACGCTGAGAACGAGCGTGAATTCGACCTCGTCGACGGAGGCGCGGATGGTGTGGGTGCGATCCTGGACGACCTCAAGCTTGATGTTCGCCGGGATCAGACGTTGCAGGCGCGGCAATTCCTGGCGGATCCGGTCGGCAGTCTGGATGATATTGGCGCCAGGCTGTTTCTGCACGTCGAGAATGACCGCCTGCTGGCCATTGTACCAGCCGCCGACTCTGACGTTTTCGAGCCCGTCGGCCACTTCGGCGACGTCGCGCAGCATGACGGAAACATTGTTGCGCGAGGCGACGACGATATTGCGGTAGGCTTCCGCCAACGCGATCTGATCATTGGCCGAGATGATCCACGCCTGGTGCGTGCCATCCAGCGTGCCCTTCGAGCCGGCGACATTGGAGCCGACGATAGCCAGGCGCAGATCGTCGATGCCGATCTTGTAGGAGGCCAGGCGGGCGAGGTCGGCGCGGATGCGCACGGCGGGGCGAATACCGCCCTGGATGGTGACATGGCCGACGCCGGTGATCTCCGACAGGCGCGGCGAGATCAGCGTGTCGGCGAGGTCGCTCATCGCGCGCAATTCCGAACTCTCAGAAATGAGCGCGATGGATACGATCGGCGCATCCGCCGGGTTCACCTTCGAATAGGTCGGCGGATAGGGCAGGGTTTTCGGCAATAGCGCGGACGAGGCGGAGATCGCCGATTGCACATCCTGCGATGCGGCGTCGATGTCGCGGTCGAGATCGAATTGCAGAGTGATCTGGCTAAGGCCAAACGACGACTGGGACGACATCGAGACAAGCGAGGGAATCTGCCCGAGCAGGCGCTCCAGCGGCGCCGTGACTGTCGAGGCCATCGTCTCGGGATTGGCGCCGGGCAATTGCGTCTTGACCAGGATGGTCGGGAAGTCGACCTGTGGCAGGGACGAGACCGGCAGGCGCAGATAACCGAGGATACCGCACAGCAGGATCGCCACCGCCATCAGGCCGGTTGCGATGGGGCGCAGGATGAAGGGCGAGGAAATGTTCATGATGAGATGTTCATTGCCGCCGCTTCGCTCATGTCGTCACCCTCGGCGGCCGCCGCCGCGCCGTCGTTGCGGCGCCTCTTCGGCAGCGGGGGTCGGCTGCACTTCATCGTCCATGGTCGGGTTGACCTTCGCCTGGTCGGTCAAGCGCCCGAAACCGGTGATGACGACGCGCGCGCCGGTGCTGATGCCGCTGTCGATGACGGCCGTCTTCTCATCCTGCCGGCCGACGGTCACGTCCGTCAGTTTGACGGTGTTGTCGTCGCGCAGAACATAGACATAGCCTCCGCGCGGTCCGCGCTGAACGGCGGCCGGCGGCACGACGGTCGCGTTGCGCAGCACATCGATATAGGCGCGCACGTTGACGAATTGGCCAGGCCACAGCCGCAGATCGCCATTGGCGAATTGCGCCTTGACGCGCACCGTGCCGGTGGTCTGGTCGACCTGATTGTCGACGACTTCGACAGTGCCGGTTTCGATCAAGGTCGCGTTGTCGGCATCAAGCGCTTGCACGGTGATCTTGGCACGGGCCTGCGAGGCGTTGAGCGCGCGCAGCCGCTGTTGCGGCAGATTGAAGATCACGGTTAGCGGCCGCACCTGGGTGATGGTGACGATGCCGGTCTGGGCCGAGGATTGAACGAGATTGCCGAGGTCGACGAGGCGGATGCCGGTGCGGCCGTCGATGGGGGCGCGGATGGTGGTGTAGTCGAGGGTGATCTTGGCGCTGTCGATCAGCGCCTGGTCGACGCGGACCTGGGCTTCGAGCTGGGCCACGGTGGAACGTTGCGTGTCGGCCTGCTGCTTCGAGCCGTAATTGGTTTGCGCCAGCCTGACGTAACGATCGAGATCGAGGCGGGCATTCTGCAACAGCGCTTCATCCTGCGCCTTCTTCGCCACGGACTGGTCGTATTGCGCTTTGTAGGTGCGCGGATCGATGCGGGCGATCACGTCGCCTGCTTTCACGTCCTGACCTTCGCGAAAGGTCATTTCAATGATGGTGCCGTCGACCTGCGAGCGCACGGTGACGGTGTTGAGCGCCTGCACGGTGCCGACGGCATCGGCCGTCACCTGCACATCTTGGTTGCGCACGCGCGAGACGATGACGGGGATCGGCGGCTGGCTGCCGCGCCCGTCTGGCCCGCCGCTCGCCTCAGCTGCGACGCGTTGCGGCAAGTAGGCCCCGCCGACGCTGGAAGGCAATGTGATCCAGCGCGCATAATGGGCGTAGATAAGGGCCGCCACGATGACCCCCGCCAGGAACAGAAATTTCTTCATGGCCGCTCCTGCAGGACCGTTGCAGGCAGGCCCGCGGCTGGCAAGGATGTCGAAAGGGCAGGTGCGGAAGATGTCGTCGAAGATGTCATCGAAGATGTCATGGGGGCGGGCGTCGCGCGTCCTTCATAGATCATCGGGTCGCTATACTCACGGGTAAAGCCGCCGCCCAGCGCCTGATAGAGGCTGACGATGGCGAGCAGCCGTTGATAGCGCACGAGGGTCAGGGCATCCTGTGCGGAAAACAGTGTCGTTTGTGTGTTGAGCAGGGTGACGACATCGATGATGCCTTCGCGCAGACGCTGCTGGGTGATCTGGTAAGCGCGCCTCGCTGTTTCCACGGCGACGGCCTGCGCCCGTTCCTGCTCGCCGTATTTGCGAACGCCGATCAGTGCATTTTCGACATCGGACAGGGCGGTGACAATCGACTTGCGGTAATCGGCCACGAGTTCGTTGCGGCTGCCGCGTGCCGCGTCGAGCTGGCCCTGCAGGTTATAGCCGTCGAAAATCGGCTGGGTCACGCTGGCGGCTGCCGAAAGCGCGATGGCGTCGGCGCGCAACAGATTGCGCAAAGCGATACTGGAGAGGCCGCCACTACCGGTCAAGGTGATGTTCGGAAGAAAGGCTGCGCGGGCTGCAACGATATTCGCCTCCGCCGCCGCCAGGCGGGCTTCGTTGCCGGCGATGTCTGGCCGGCGCAACAACAATTGCGCCGGCAGGCCGGGCCGCACGTTGGGCAAAGCAAGGCTGCGCAGCCTGCCGCCCTTGATCGTGATACTTTCAGGCGTGCGGCCGACCAGCACGGCGACAAGGTTCTTCTGCTGCAGCATCTGGCGTTCGAGGATCGGTATGTTGACGCGCAGATTGGCGATCACGGTTTCCTGCTGGGCGACATCGAGCGCGGTGGCGGTGCCGACCTCGACCCTGCCGCGAATCGCGCCAAGCACGTCTTCGGCAGCGCGGATGTTTTCGCGGGCGATCTGTAGGCGGTCCTGGGCGACGAGCACCTGAAAATAGGTATTGGCAAGGGTGGCGAGCATGGCGACCGCCGCCGTGTCGTAATCGAAATGGCTGGCCGCGAGTCCGAGCCGACCGGCTTCTGCCAGCGACTTGTTGCGACCCCAGAAGTCGAGCACATAGCTGGCCGACAGGCCAGCGTCGAAGCGATTGCCGACCGAGGAGGTAAAGGGCGGCGTCTTCGAGCGCAGGGTGCCCGGTGTCAGGCTGCGCGACGCATCGCCGGTGCCGCTTAATTGAGGATAAAGCGCGGATTCCGCGATGCGCATCTGGGCATCCGCCTGGGCGAATCGGGCAAACGCCGCCGCGAGGTCGAAATTGCCGTCGAGCGCCTGGCGGGCCAAGGAGGTCAGTTCCGAGGAGCCGAAGGCCTGGAACCAGTCTTGCGCGACAGCCGATGCAGGCCGCGCGCCGTCAGCCCGGTAGTGTCCGGCGAGCGCCGGCACCGTGCCATCAATTCGTTCCGAATCGAGCGCACAGCCGGTGAAAAGGGGGATCGCCACAGCAAGCATGAGCAGTCCCGGAGCGCGGACGCTCCGTTTGCTATCGAGTTGATGGAAACGCAATATCACGCCTGAAACCTGTCGCCTCGGGGCCGGCAAATCACGCATCCACGTCGCCGCGAAGCCCGTCGCGCCGGTAGCTCTTCATACTGGAACGCGAAACAGAACGCGATGCCCAGAAGAGCTCGGGGAAACTGGCGGCGGGGCAGGGTGCTGGCAAGTTACATATTGTTTATTCGATCCGCCTTGTTGCCAGCGCTTTCGGCTGTCGGTCCGAAACCCGTTCAGGGCGCCCATTGTGGCAATTATGTCGTATCCAGCGCCAAATTTTTGCGTGCGAGATCGCAAATCAGCCGCTTCTTCTCAACTTAACAATAGTCGGATGAACCGCAACCATTGCGCTCTTTCCATAAGTAAAACTTGCCGAATGGCCCTCAAAATTGATTTTGAAGAATTCAAAAGAGCCGCTCAAATCACTATATATTTTAGAATGATACTAAATATCTTCGATCACGAAAACGTTGACAGTAAATTGTGAGTCAAAATAGGTAATTCCGTATCGAAATTAAGAAGCAATGAGATTTTTGCTTCCATTCCAGGATACGGAGGCTATTCAATTCAATGAGTGCCACAAATGCACCACTTTCATTACGCGGTTTGCCCGAAGTTGCCGGAGTTCGGTCCAAAAAGAAGCTGGACGCTCCTGCCCGGGCAATGACTGCCGCCTGCATCCTCGCTGTCACGCCGGCGTCCGTCGCCATGGCTCAGCAGGGCAATTCCGCGCTTCCGGCCGTCACAGTGGACGCGCCCCAGCAGCGGCCGCGCCCTGTCGCCGTCCGGCCGGCGGTCCGTCCCCCGGTCCGCGCCGTCGCCACGGTGCAGCGGCGTAGGGCGCCGCGTCCGGTCACAAGGCCGGCGCCAGTCGTGGCAAGTCCGCAGG
>JAQGJO010000039.1 GCA_028290595.1 Hyphomicrobiales bacterium
GAAAACACATCGACACCGGTGATTTTGAGGCTGGTGGACAACGCCTGGCTGGCAAACACTGCGGTGTCGTCGCCGGCCAGATGCGCGGCGCAGACTTTCGCCTGGTCCCAGATCGGCGCCACCAGGCCGAACACCTGGCCGCGATGTTCGACGCATTCGCCGACGGAGAAAATATCAGGATCGCTGGTGCGCATGTCGTCGAACACGACAATGCCGCGGCCGACCTGCAGCCCGGCGGTCTTCGCCAGATCAATGTTGGGCCGGATGCCGATGGCCAGCACCACGAGGTCGGCGGGGATCGAGCGGCCATCGGCGAGTTGCACGCCTTCGGCGCGCTCGGTGCCCATGATTTCCTCGGTCTGACCGTTGGTGAAGAAGGCAATGCCGCGCCGGTCGAGGTCGCGCTGCAACATTTGACCAGCGGCGGCATCGAGCTGCCGTTCCATCAAGGTCGGCATCAGGTGGACCAGCGCCACTGACATGCCGCGCTGTTTGAGTCCCCAGGCGGCTTCGAGGCCGAGCAGGCCGCCGCCGATCACCACGGCGCGCTTGTGCGTGCGCGCTGCCGTCAGCATTTTGTCGACATCGGCGATATCGCGAAAGGCGCAGACGCCGGGCAGGCTTAAGCCCGGCAGCGGCGGCGCCAGCGGCTTCGAGCCGGTGGCGATCAGCAGCCGGTCGTAACGCAGCACCATCCCGCTCGCCGAGGTGACGGTCTTTGCGTCACGATCGATCGCGGCGACGGCATCGCCGCTGAGCAATTGAATGCCGTTGTCGTCGTACCACTCGCGTGAGTTGATGACGATTTCATCCACTGTCTTGTCGCCGGCGAGCACGCTCGACAGCATGATGCGGTTGTAATTGACGTGCGGCTCGGCACCGAACACCGTGATCTTGTAGCGCCGGCCGGCGTCGTGCTTGAGCAATTCCTCGATCGTGCGCATGCCGGCCATTCCGTTGCCGATGACGATCAGATGTTCGCGCGTGTCTGCGTTCATGTTCATGGCTCGTCTCCTTAAATCCGCACGCCATCGGGAAGCGCCGCATCGCGCCGCCAGCGCAGGCGCACGGCGGCGATGCCGCCCCACGCCGCAAGCGCCAGCAGTGCGAAGAAGCCAAACCCGAAGGAATAGCTGCCGGTGAATTGTTTGGCATAGCCGAGGCTCGCCGCGAGATAGAAGCCGCCGACGCCGCCGGTCATGCCGACCAGGCCCGTCATCAGACCGACATCAGCCGCGAAGCGTTGCGGCACGAGCTGGAACACGGCGCCATTGCCCATGCCCAGCGCGGTCATGCCGATCATGAATATCGCGAGTTCGGCCGAACTGGGCAGCGTACCCTTCGCGACGATGAACAACACGGCGGCGACGATGGCGTAGATGGCGAGCAGAGCACGCGTGCCGCCGATGCGGTCGGCGAGCGCGCCGCCGAAGGGCCGCGCGAAGGAGCCGGCGAAGACGCAAGCAGCGGTGAAATAACCCGCCGTCACCGGGCTCAATTGATATTGGTCGTGAAAGTAGATCGGCAGAAACGATGACAGGCCGACGAAGCCGCCGAAACTCACGCTGTAAAAGAACATCAGCCACCAGGCATCCGATGTTTTCAGCAGCCGGCGATAATCGGCCATGGTCTTGCGCGGCGGGCAGTTGGGACTGTCCTTCGCCACAAGGAAGAACAGGATGAACACCGCGATCAGCGGCAGGGCGGCGAGGCCGAAGACATTGCGCCAGCCCAGCGCAACGGCGAGTGTCGGCGCGAACAAAGCGGCGAAGACGGTTCCCGAATTGCCGGCGCCGGCGAGGCCAAGCGCCATGCCCTGATGTTCGGGCGGATACCAATAGGACACCATCGGCAAAGCGATGGCGAAGGAAGCGCCGGCGACGCCGAGCACCAGGCCAAGCGCCAGCACCTGCGGCAGCGAGTCGACGCCGAAGAACCAGGCGGCGAGCAAGCCGGCGATGACCACGAGCTGCATGACGATGCCGGTGCGCCGCGCGTTCCATTGGCCGACCAGAATGCCGTTGACGAAGCGCAGGGCCGCGCCCGCCAGAACCGGCAGCGCGACCATCAGGCCCTTTTCGCCGGCGTTGAGGTTCAAATCCTGCGCAATCAGGACGGCGAGCGGCCCAAGCAGCACCCAGACCGCGAAGCTCAGATCGAAATAGGCAAAACAGGCGACAAGAGTCGGGAGATGGCCCGCCTTGAGGAAAGCACTCTTCATGGGTACTGGCTCGCGAATTCAGCGCATAGCGCTGCCGGACACATCCGGATGCGAACCAGCCATTAGCCCGCGGGAAGAGGATTTGCGCACGCCGCCCATCCTCAGGCGACGTCGGTCGGCGGGGAGTTCCACAGCCAGACGACACCTTAAAAGCAAGGTTTACGCCAATTTGGCTGTATCCATAAGAAGCTGTAAATGCGAGGTCTTTTCCTGCGGGAGAAGCAGGAGCCGTCGCCTCGCTTGCTCAAGCTGCATGCAACCTGGACCAAATCGCGCAGGCGGGACTAAATATTGTGCACTGCACTATTTATAGTCGTCGCCGCCGGGGGAAGCGCATCTGGGTCGAAAACCGCCCCGTCGCAGAACCGGTCGGCCGGCATGGCGATGGCGGCGGGCGTTGCCTCTGCGCTCCAGGCGGCGGCATGGGAGCCTTCCTGTTTCCAATCCAGGACAGGCGCCGGTTCGGCCAAAGGTGCGATCGCCGCCCGATAGAGGTCGGGGCGATAGACGCGCTCGGCGAGCGCCCGCAAATCTAGCGCTGCGTCGATCAACCCCCAGCGCCGCATCTCGCTGAGAAACCAAAGCCCGTGCGAACGCCACGGGAACGTCGTCGCGCCGCGAAAGAAGCAAGATCTGCCATCTATCGAACCGGTGCCGGCAGTCGTGCCGCCGGGCAGTGCAGAGAGGATGGCGTGGGAATCGACGTCGACATATTTGCGCCGCGACAGCAGCGCCGCCGTATAGGAGGCGTTCTCGGGCGCGTCGCAGAATTTCGCCGCCCGCAGCAGGGCGCGGATGGCGCCGGCAAGCAGTTCGGGATTCTCCTCCGCCCAGCGCGACCGCACGGCGAAGGCTTTTTCCGGCGCGTTTTGCCAGATGTCGTGCGATGTGGCGACGGTCGTTCCGGCGCCGGCCCGTCGCGCGACTTCGCCCCATGGCGCGCCGGCGCAAAACCCCGCGATATGCCCGCTGGTCAGCGCTTCCACCGCACGCGCCGGCGGCACGACAGCGAGTTTGACGTCGCGCGCCGCTTCGATCCCGGCGGTGGCGAGCCAGTAGCGCAGCAGGAGATTATGGGTCGAATAGGCATGGACGACGCCAAATGTAACGGCTTGCGCCGTGCTTTTTGCCCGCAGGCACGCAGCCAGCGCTTCGAGCGTGGAAAGCCCGTCGCGGTTGGCGCGGTCCCTGGTTTCTTCCGCCAGCGCGCGGCTGAGGGTGACGGTGTTGCCGCCCGCGCTGATCGTATAGGGGATCGTCATCGGCTGCGCCGCGCCGCGCACGCCGAGATGAACGGCGAAGGCGAGCGGCGGTACGATGACGGCGGCGTCGAAGAAGCCGAAGGCAAGCTTGTCGGCGATATTGGCCCATGACGGCTCGACCACCAGCTCCACGTCGACGCCTTCGTCGGCAAAGAAGCCGAATTCGTGCGCCGCGATCACCGGCGCGCCGTCGGTCAGCCGGAGCAGCCCGATGCGCATTTTCGGGGCGACCGTTTTCCGCGCGCTTTGCAGCGAGATGACATCGCTCATGGCTGTTTCCTCAGGGGGCGTGTTGCCGCAGAATCGTGCAGCTCGACGAATTCGGCCACGACCTGCGCCAATTTGCGGTTTTCGTTCATCGCCTTCTTCTGCAGCCATCGATAGGCTTCGGGCTCGGTCATTTTGCGCCCCTGCATCAGGATCGCCTTGGCGCGCTCCACCAGCCGTCGCTCTTCCAGCAGGGCCTTGGCCGCGGCAAGCTCGTCCTCGACGCGGCGGTAGCGGTTGAACAGGGCGATCGCCGAGGCCATGATCGGCCGCAGATCCTGCAGCGCGACGCCGGAGAGATTATAGGAGCAGACGCCCGCGGCGATCGCCTCCTCGGCGAAAGCGGGATCGTCGCTGCCGGCGAACATGATGATCGGATGCGCCGCCGACACCGCCCGGATATCCTCCAGCGCGTCACGATCAGGCAGCGCCATGTCGATGATGATGAGATCGGGTTTGGTGCGTTCCACCGTTTCGGCGAGATCGGCGCCTTCGGACGCACGCAAGATGTCCGCGAAGCCGGATTGGGAGAATTGCTCCTCAAACGCTTGCGCGCGCTCGGCATCTGTATCGATCAGCAGGATTTTGAGAGGCATCGGCCCGGATATTGTCGCGAATGCGCCGGCGGCGCAATGTTTCCTATTCCTGAGGAAACACTGGTTAATATTCGCTAAGGTAACGTCGGGTTGCAAGGCTCCAAGATCCTTGCTTGAAGGAGAGGCAAATGCTTATCGG
Organism: Hyphomicrobiales bacterium; assembly: GCA_028290595.1. The sequence goes on from JAQGJO010000039.1 coordinate 4,486, forward strand.
ACTCCTCGCGCTTGCGGTCGCCTGCATATTCGTCGGCGCCTCATTATACGTCAATTTCGTCGAACAGCCGTCGCGGCTCGCGCTCGACGATGGCGCGATGGTGGCGGAATGGGCGCCCAGCGATCGCCGCGGCTTCGTCATGCAGGCCAGCCTGGCGCTGCTCTGCGCCATTCTGGCTGTCATCAGCTACCGGCAGGCGAACGATGTGCGCTGGCTGATCGGCGCGATCATCATTCTTGCGAGCTGGCCGTACACGTTCTTCGTCGTGGTTCCGCTCAACAATCGTCTTCTGGCTCTTTCCAAAGACAAGA
>JAQGJO010000042.1 GCA_028290595.1 Hyphomicrobiales bacterium
GAGGGCCACCTTCTCCCGTAAACGGGAGAAGGAAGAGCGCACTAAGCCTTCTCCCGCACGGCGGGAGAAGGTGGCCCTTGCGCAGCAAGGGTCGGATGAGGGCAGACCATTGGCGTAGAACGGTAAAACAAATATGACCCCTATGTTCACCTCGGTCCTCATCGCCAATCGTGGCGAAATTGCCTGCCGGATCATCCGCACCGCCCGGCGGCTGGGCATGCGCACGATCGCGGTCTTCTCGGAAGCGGACCGGCAGGCGTTGCATGTGAAGATGGCCGACGAGGCGCATTGCATCGGGCCTGCGCCCGCGGCGCAATCCTATCTGCGCGGCGATGTCGTTCTCGATGTGGCGTGCTCAAGCGGCGCGCAATGCATTCATCCGGGCTATGGCTTTCTGTCGGAGAATGCGGGCTTCGCCGAGGCCTGCGCCAAAGCCGGCGTCGTCTTCGTCGGTCCTCCGCCCTCTGCCATCCGCGCCATGGGCCTGAAGGATGAGGCGAAGGTCTTGATGCGCAAGGCCGGCGTGCCGGTCGTGCCGGGCTATGACGGCGAAGGACAGGAGCCGGGCTTTCTGCAGGAGCAGGCGGCGCGCATCGGCTATCCGGTGCTGATCAAGGCGGTGGCCGGAGGTGGCGGCAAGGGCATGCGCAAGGTCGAGCGCGGCGAAGATTTCGCCGATGCCCTGGCTTCAGCGCAGCGCGAGGCGAGCGCGTCGTTTGGCAATGCGCGCATGCTGATCGAGAAATATGTCAGTGCGCCGCGCCATATCGAGATTCAGGTGTTCACCGACAATCATGGCAAGGCGGTGCATCTGTTCGAGCGCGATTGCACCATGCAGCGCCGCCATCAGAAGGTGATCGAAGAAGCGCCTGCCTATGGCATGACCAACGCCGTGCGCAAGGCCATGGGCGAGGCGGCGGTCGCGGCTGCGAAGGCCGTCGGCTATAGCGGCGCAGGCACGGTGGAATTCATCGTCGACGGATCGCGGCCGCTGGGCGCAGACACATTCTGGTTCATGGAAATGAACACGCGGCTGCAGGTGGAGCATCCAGTGACGGAGGCGATCACTGGGCTCGATCTCGTCGAGATGCAGTTTCGCGTTGCGGCGGGCGAGCCTTTGCAAGTATCGCGTGGGGAAGTTGCGTGCAACGGCCATGCCATCGAGGCGCGGCTTTACGCGGAGGATCCGGAGACGGGTTTCCTGCCCTCGACCGGCACCATCCATGTGCTGCAACTGCCGTCGGGCGACGGCATTCGCATCGATGCGGGGGTCGAACAGGGCGGCGCAGTGACGCCGTTCTACGATCCGATGATCGCTAAGATCATCGCCCATGGCGCTACGCGTAGCCAAGCCATCGCACGTTTGGCGGATGCGCTCGGCAAGGTCGTCGTCGTGGGACCGCGTTCGAACGCGGCGTTTCTCAAGGCACTCGTCTTGCAACCGGAGTTCGCGCAAGGCCGGTTCGATACGGGTTTCATCGAACGACATCTCGCAGAGCTCGGTGCAGTCAAACAGACTGTCGATGAAAAAGCTGTTGCGTTCGGTGCCGTGGCGGTGTTCAGCAAGGCGCAAGCGTCCCGCGCGTCGCAACTCGACGACCCGTGGAGCGTCGCGGACGCCTTTCAGCTTGGCGCGACGCGGCGGATGGCTGAACGGCTTCTCGTCGATGGTGCGCCGCTGTCTGTCGATGTGGCATCGAGTGCGGCTGGCCTTGCAGTGACATTCGGCGGTGAGGTTGCGGGCAAGAACGCCGACGATCCAGAGGTTGTCATTGTCCCGGCCAGTAATGACGTCATCGTTCTGCATCACGGCCGGCAAACGCAGGTGAGCCTGTTCGATCCACTCGAACATGCGGGTGAGGATGTGGCCGCGGGCGGCGGCGCCGTGCGCTCGCCGATGCACGGCAAGGTGGTCGATGTGTTTGTGGCGATCGGTGATCTGGTGCAAAAGGGTGCGCGGCTGGCGGTTGTCGAGGCGATGAAAATGGAGCATGTGCTCGTCGCGCCCGTGGCGGGACGGATCGTGTCCATTGCGGCGCAGGCGGGTCAGCAGGTGGCGCAGAATGCCCCGCTGATCGGCATCGAAATTCAGGGAGGAGAAACCTAATATGGCACAGGCGAAAATCGCATTGGTGACGGGCGGCGGCACCGGTATCGGACGCGCCGCCGCGCTGGCGCTGGCAGGCATCGGCTATACGATGGTGCTGGCCGGCCGCCGTCAGGAACCGCTTGACGAAACCGCCGCCGCGATCGGTGCCAAGGGCGGCAAGGCGCTGGCTGTCGCCTGCAATGTCGGCGATCCGAAACAGGTCGAGGCTTTGTTCGCGCGCATCAAGAGCGACTTCGGCCGTCTTGATTTTCTGTTCAACAATGCGGGCATGAGCGGCGGGCCGGGGCTGCTGGAGGACATCCCGTTCGACAAGTGGCAGGAGGTCGTCAGCGTCAATCTCAACGGCGTGTTCCTGTGCACCCAGGGCGCGTTCCGTCTGATGAAGGAGCAGAAGCCGCAGGGCGGGCGCATCGTCAATAACGGCTCGATCTCGGCCCATACGCCACGGCCGAATTCCATCGCCTATACATCAACGAAACACGCGGTGACCGGCATCACCAAAGCGTCGGCGCTCGATGGCCGCAAATATGACATAGCGGTCGGGCAGATCGATATCGGCAATGCGGAGAGCCATATGGCGGAGCGGATGAAACAGGGCGTGCCGCAGCCTGACGGCGCGATCCGGCCGGAAGCGACCATGCCGCTCGATCATGTCGGGCAGGCGATCGTCGCCATGGCCAATCTGCCGCTGGAGACGAACGTGCTGTTCATGACGATCAAGGCGACGAAAATGCCGTTCGAGGGGCGTGGATGAGACTTGTTGCAGCCGCCATTGTCGCGCCGTTGGTTCTGGCGACATTTGCGCCGGCAGCCATGGCCGCGTGTTCCTGCGCCAAGCAGACGCGCGACCAGGTTGTGGCGAAAGCATCCCTTGTCTTCACCGGCCGCATGCTTAGCACGCGGCGGGACGGTGCAAATAATTTCGCCAGGGTCGAGACGGTGCAATTGCTGAAGGGGAGCGCCCAGCCGGTGGTCGAAGTGATGACGCCGGCGTCGGCTGCTGCGTGTGGCTACGAATTCCCGAGCGGCCAGGTGGTGGCTGTCGCTGCCACCCTGCGCCAGCAACAGTATGAGACAGATTC
>JAQGJO010000050.1 GCA_028290595.1 Hyphomicrobiales bacterium
TATAATCAATGGCTGTGCGATACGATCCTGGCCGAAGACAGCCGTATCAAATCGATGCTGTACCTGCCGCTGACCGATCCGGAGGCGGCGCTGCGCTGTATCGAGGAGTTTTCCGAGCGCCCGGGCGTGATCGGATTCATGGTAACCTCGACCCGCTATCGGTCGATCTGCGAAAACGTCCACATGAAGGTCTACGCGGCCCTGGAAGAGCGCGGGCTGCCGCTGTCGTTTCACTCAGGCTATTCCTGGGCGGACCCTTTGCTCTCGTCAGCGAACAAGTTCATTACCGCCCATGCGCTGGGATTTCCTATCTACAATATGGTCCTCATGGGCAATTGGATCATGAATGGGATTCCGGAGCGCTTTCCCAAGCTGAAGACGATCTGGATAGAGAGCGGTCTCGCCTGGGTTCCCTTTCTCATGCAGCGTTTCGACAACGAATACATGATGCGATCATCGGAAGTGCCGGCGCTCAAACGTTTGCCGAGCGATTATATGCGGGACATGTTCTACGCCAGTCAGCCGATGGAGATGGTCAACAACGCCGAGGCGCTGGAATTGACCTTCAAAATGATAAATGCCGAATCCCAGCTTCTGTATTCGTCCGATTATCCCCATTGGGATATGGATCTGCCCAGCACCATATTCGATCTGCCGTTTTTAAGTACGCAGGCAAAGCGCGCGATTCTTGGCGAGAACGCGCGCAAATTGTTCAAGCTGGATCCGCAGCTTTCCGCGACAAAACTGGCAAGAAAGGCGTCGTTCGCCCAGGGGTGAGGCGGTGGGCGCGGATAAGAGATTGCGCGGAAATGACTTTTGACCGGTTGCCATAAGCAAATGCTATGACTGTTGCCGATCGCTCACGCCTTATGCCGAAATGTATGAATCGGCGAAGAATGCTGCGATAAGCGCGAAACAAATTGCAAAGAGACTTGAGCGCCAACCAACAAAGGACGTTGTGACCATAGAGACCATCCACATCATGCTTTCCTGGCGCGCCGGGAAAGGCAATCGGCTGAAGGCCGAACCGCCCATGAAGTTCAAAACGGCTTCGGAGGCGAAGGGAAGGGCAGAGCGCTCTGTCGACAAGTTTGCCGGGGTTGTCGCCATGACCCAGATCGTCGATCAGGACACCGGGGAAGTCGGCGAGAATCCCAAGATATTGTTTCGCGCCGGAAGGCTGCCGCCGGATTTTGATTGAGCTGCTATACGCCTTCACCCTCAGCGCAAGCTCAGCCGTTCACGCGCTTCCTCGGCCGTTGCGAGTTCGCCGCCCATAGCTTCAATGATGAAACGGGCCTTCTCGACAAGCTCGGCGTTTCCGGACGTCAGTCTGCCCTTGGCGATGTGGACCGTGTCCTCCATGCCGATGCGGCAGTTGCCACCAAGAATCCAGGATTGCGCGAGCAGGGGATAGGCTGCCCGGCCGATGCCGAAGCCGGTCCACTCGACCTGATCGGGCAGGGATGAGGATCCGTACAGCATTGCCTGGGAAGTCGCGGGGAATCCGTATTTCACCCCGTGAACGAGGCACGCCATGGCCGGCTTCTTCAGCACGCCGCTCTCGAACAGGTTTTGGGCGAGCTGGATGTCGCCGGAATCGAACAGTTCGATCTCGGGCTTGACCCTGGAGTCGTAGATCATCTCGGCCATTCTGGTCACGTTCGGCGGCGTGTTGATCACCACCTCCTGGCCAAACGTCATCGTGTTCAGATCAAGCGTGCAGACGTCCGGCTTCAGCGCCACGACATGTTCGACGCGCCGCGCCGGGGTCAGAAAATTCGTGCGCGGACCGGCGATGGCAGGGTTTTCATCGCCGGGCTGAAAACGTCCGCCGGGGCCCGTCGTCAGGTTTATAATGAGAGCGCTATTCTTGTTGCGAATGCGTTCCACGACATCCCGATAATGCTCCAGCTCCATTGAGGGCCGCCCGTCGGGATAACGCACGTGGACATGCACCATCGCCGCTCCCGCGTCAGCGGCAGCGAGGCAATCATTGGCGATCTGTTCCGGCGTGCAGGGCAGCGCCGGGTTCATGTCGAGCCGCGTCAGGTTTCCCGTGACCGCGCAGGTCAGGATGGTGCGTTTGTTAGCCAGAATAACCTCCTTAGAACTCGATTTTCGCGCCCTTTATAACCGGGCCCCAGCTTTCCACTTCCTTGGCCATGAAGCGCTTCAGCTCTTCGGGCGAGCCGCCGGCAGGAACAACGCCAAGCTTTTCAAACAGCTCCGCAGTGCCTTCCGCACGTATGAAGGCATTGGATGCGTGGTTTAACTTCGCGACGATCTCCGCCGGCGTTCCTGACGGCGCGAGCAGACAATACCAGACGGATGCCTCGAAGCCCGAGAGGCCTGCCTCGGAGGCGGTCGGAACGTTCGGAAGCTGCTTCAACCGCTCAGCGCTGGCGACGGCCAGACCGATGAGGTTTCCATCCTGCACCTGGGGCACGTAAGGCGTTATCGCGTCCATGCCGATATCGATATGCCCGCCGACCAGATCGGTAATGAGCGGCCCGCCGCCGCGATACTGAACGTGTTTGAGATCGGCCCCCGAGCGTTGGCCAAACAGCACACCGGTGATGTGGCCGAGCGTGCCGCTGCCGGGAAAGCCGGCGGACAGTGTACCCGGATTGGCCTTTGCGTAGGCGACCAGTTCTTTCAGGGTTTTAACAGGCGCGTTCGGCCGCGCGACGATGATGATCGGCGTCTTTCCAATCATCACGATAGGGGTGAAATCATTGAGCGGATCGAACGTCATGTTCTTGTACATCAGCGAATTCAACGCCGCTGGCCCGGTCGAACCGAAGAACAGCGTATAGCCGTCCGGATCGGATCTGACGACCGCGGAGGCAGCGATGTTGCCGCCGGCGCCGCCGCGGTTCTCGATGATGATCGATTGACCCAGCGCCGCGCCCGCGCGGTCTGCATACGCTCTGGCGATGAGGTCGGCCGCGCCGCCGGCGACGAACGGGATCACCAGTTTGATCGGCCGCGTCGGCCACGCGGACTGTTGCGCCAGGCAGGTTGAGCTGATGAATGCGGATGCAACAGCGGCTGCTGCCAACACAGATCGCACAACTTGGTGCATGGTGATCCCTCCCGATTTACGCCGGGGAGTGTAGGTGCGAAGTCGAACGCCGGCAGGCTAAATTCGCGAGCGTTCCGCATTGCGGAATGCTCGGCCCGGCTAACGCTGGAGCGCCATCATGCTGGTTTCGATATTTCGGGCCAGTTCCTGCATCAACGGCACATAGCTGCCTGCGATGTCATGGGCCGAGACCGCAGACTTGAAGTAAGTCACGCCAACGGAGGCGAGCACACTGTCGCCGCGTCTGATCGGCACGGCGATCGTGGACGAGGAGCGCGGCTCGACGCCTGGCGCGCGCTGCGCATAGCCGAGCCGTTGCGTGGCTTCGAGGATCCTGAGCGCCGATGCGCGGTTCCTGGCCCCGGCGTCTTCAGGGTGCGACGACGATTTCAGGATCGACAGAAGCATGTCGCGCTCCGTCGGTGGGCAGAAGGCGAGATAGGCACGGCCAAGGGCGCGCGTCAGCAACCGCAGGCGCATGTTCACCGTGCCGTGGAACGGCGAAATCGGACTGTCGGGGATGGTGCTGCAGCGCACCCGGACTGAATCGTGATCGAGAACGGCGATCGCGATGGGCCAGCGGTGACGGCGCGTATATTCGACGGCCCACGGGCGTCCGGCCTCCACGACCAGCGGGTCGCCGTGAT
>JAQGJO010000060.1 GCA_028290595.1 Hyphomicrobiales bacterium
TTGTAGCCGTCGACGGCCGACACCGTGCCGGGGCCGAACTTATGTTGTAAGACGCGGATGCCTTTGGTGAAGCCGGAGACGGCGCTTGATTTGGCCACCAGTTCGCCTTCGATCGTCTGGCCTCCACGGCGCGGCGTACCATTGTTCCATGAATTCTGGCCGCGTTCGCTGAAGCCGCCGTTGTCATTGCGGTTCTTCTGGGCGCGCTGCCAGCCCGGCGTGTTGTAGGAGGAGCCGAACGTGTCGAGCGAGTTGAAGCGCGAGACGGCGTAGCCGCCGTAATTTCCCTGCGGCGCTTCGACGACGTCCACATGCGCTGCCGGCAGTTCATCGAGGAAGCGTGAGGGAATGGTCGTCTGCCACATGCCGCGGATGCGGCGGTTGGTGGCGAAGAAAATCTTGGCGCGCAGGCGCGCGCGCGTGATGCCGACATAGGCGAGGCGGCGCTCTTCCTCGAGCCCGGCGCGGCCCTGTTCGTCGAGCGAGCGCTGGTGCGGAAACAAGCCTTCCTCCCAGCCGGGCAGATAGACCGTTTCGAATTCGAGGCCCTTGGCGGCGTGCAAGGTCATGATCGACAGCCGCTCGCCGGTTTCCTTGTTATCGACGTCCATGACGAGCGAAATGTGTTCGAGAAATCCGCCGAGGTCGGGGAATTCCTCCATCGAGCGGACAAGCTCTTTCAGGTTCTCGAGCCGTCCTGCCGCGTCCGCCGAGCGGTCCTTCTGCCACATGTCGGTGTAGCCGGACTCTTCAAGGATCTGTTCGGCGAGTTCGTTGTGCGGCTTGGCGTCGATCTGCGACGACCAGCGCGAGAAATCATCCATCAGCGCGCGAATGATCTGGCGCGGGCGCGGCTTCAGCTCTTCGGTTTCGATCAGTTCGCGCGCCGCCTGCATGAGCGGAATTTTTTGGCGGCGCGCATGATCGTGCAATATCTGCAAGGTCGCATCGCCGAGGCCGCGCTTGGGCACGTTGAAAATGCGCTCGAAGGCGAGATCGTCGGCAGGCTGCGCGACGCAGCGCAGATAAGCGAGCGCATCGCGGATTTCGGCGCGCTCGTAAAAGCGCGGGCCGCCGATGACCCGATAGGGCAGGCCAAGCGTGATGAAGCGCTCTTCGAATTCGCGCATCTGAAACGAGGCGCGTACCAGGATCGCCACTTCGTCGAGCGACTGGCCCTTGCGTTGCAATTGCTCGATGTCTTCGCCGATGGTGCGGGCTTCCTCTTCGGAATCCCACACGCCGGAGACGGTCGGCTTCTCGCCGTCCTCGCCGTCGGTGAACAATGTCTTGCCGAGGCGGCCTTCATTGTGGGCGATGAGATGGGCGGCTGCGGCGAGAATATGCGCGGTCGAGCGATAGTTTCGCTCGAGGCGGATGACGATGGCGCCGGGAAAGTCCTTCTCGAAGCGAAGGATGTTGTCGACGTCGGCGCCGCGCCAGCCATAGATCGACTGATCGTCGTCGCCGACGCAGCAGATGTTGCGCTGCGGGCGCTCGGCCGAAGGCTGCGCCAGCAGACGCAGCCACAGATACTGAACCGTATTGGTGTCCTGATATTCGTCGACGAGAATGTAGCGGAAGCGGCGCTGATATTCGGAGAGGATATCAGGGTGCTCGCGCAACAGGCGCAGGCCTTCCAGCAGCAGGTCGCCGAAGTCGGCGGCGTTGAGAATTTTCAGGCGCTCCTGATACAGCGTGTAGAGATGACGGCCCTTGCCGTTGGCGAACGCCTCGGCTTCGCCGGCCGGCACGCGCGACGGCTCCAGCCCGCGGTTCTTCCAATTGTCGATCTGGATGGCGAGCGCGCGCGGCGTCCAGCGCTTGTCGTCGATGTTCTCCGACTGGATGACCTGGCGCAGCAGCCGCACCTGGTCATCGGTGTCGAGAATGGTGAAGCCGGATTTGAGGCCGACGAGTTCGGCATGACGGCGCAGGATTTTGGTGCCGATGGCGTGAAACGTGCCGAGCCAGGGCATGCCCTCGGCGACAGGGCCGGCGAGCGCGGCGATGCGCTCTTTCATCTCGCGCGACGCCTTGTTGGTGAAGGTGACGGCGAGGATTTCGTGAGCCCGGGCGCGCCCGGTGGCGATGATATGGGCGATGCGCGTCGTCAGCACGCGGGTCTTGCCGGTGCCGGCGCCCGCGAGCACGAGAACGGGGCCGTCGAGTGCCTCGACGGCGGCGCGTTGCTCCGGGTTCAGCGCCTCGACATAGCGCGGCACGCCCATGCCGGCGCGCATGGCCGCCTGAGCGCGCGCGGCGATGCCGCCTTCGCGCGGCGCGGGGGCGCGGGCGAAGTCGGGCTCGTCGGCGTCTTCAAGCGAAAAAGGGTCAGCCAAGGTTTAGCTCTACTATCCTAGCTCTCGGGGGCAAATTTTAGCGGGCTCAGCCGCGAATCATACCCATTGAATGTGGGGTGTCAGTGGCACGATGTCGATGCCGGGGCCGACAGGGGCCCTAAATCCCCATGCGAAAACGCGCCATAATCACCAGAATCACGACCTGAAGCACGCCTTGGGCGGCGACGATGTAAAAATAACTGCCGGTGAGCCAGGCTATGCGGGCCTGATCGGGGTTTTGCTTGCGCAATTCGAGATAGACGCGGATCTGGGTCGGCAGCAGCAGCCCGACGCCCTGGAGGGTCAGAATGGTGACGACGCAGAGCGCGGCGACCACCCAGCCATAGGCCGGCCACGGCGCGTCGAGATAGCCCAGGCTCTTGGCAAGGTACCAGCCGGTTGTGCCGGTCGCGATCGACAGCACCGGCAGCAGGAAAATCGTGCGCGGCGTCAGCCGCAGCATGACAGAGCGGCGGGCCTCGAACGGCGATTTGCGCAGCACTGGGCCGACGACAAAACCCATGAACAGGTCGATCCCGGTCCACAGGCCGCCGACGAAAATGTGCAGGAAGGTCAGCGCCCATAGATTATCCCAGACGATGACGCCGGTCATGACGGCGAACGCCAGCG
>JAQGJO010000063.1 GCA_028290595.1 Hyphomicrobiales bacterium
CCCGGGCTCATGAACCAGGCGCGCACGAGGAGCGCGCTGCCGGAGATGAGCAGCAGGCCGTAGATCGTCTTGAGGAATTGCTCGCGCGACATGGCGAGCGTGACCTTGTGGCCGAGCCAGGTGCCGAGAATCATCGCCGGCACGCAGGCTGCCGCCAGCACCAAAGTGTGCATGTCCGAGTAGACGCCGGCAAAGAAGAAGGTGACGGCACGGGTGAATGTGCTCAGGCTGATGAGGGCGCTCTGCGTTGCGCGAATGGCGTCCTTATCGGCGAGCCGGCGCGTCAGGTACATCGCGTAGATGAAGCCGCCGCTGCCGAACATGCCGCTGAATATGCCGCCAAACCCGCTGAACGGAACAATCCAGCCGCGGCCGATCGTGCCGGTGCGCGGCGGCGCGAGCAGCGAATAAAGCGCGTAGCCGACAACGAAAAAACCCAGAGCGATCATCATCGGTCGCTGCGGGATGACGAGCAGGGCGTTGGCGCCGACGATGCTGCCGATGATCAACAGCGGGATCATCCATTTCAGTTCGTCAAAGGCGACTTTGCTGCCGAGTTTGAAACCGTTGAATGTCGCTGCCGCGCAATCGACCAGGGCCAGCACGGGTACGACGGTCGCGACCGGCATGAGTTGCGCCAGCGCCGGCGCAGTGATGAAGACGGCGCCGAAGCCGGCCATGGCGAAGATCACATAGCCGAGGGTGACGGCGGGAAAGGCGATGATGAGCAGCCAGATCGAGGGAAGTGAATCTGGGCTCATGCGTAGACACTCCGGCACGCAATGCGTTGCTGTTGTTGCGATTCTGTTGAAAGCCAGAAAACCACGTTAGCGCGGCCTTGACCAGTGAGGCGGGGAGTTCCAAAAGGACGCATTTTCTTCACGCGAACCGGTATCCACTTCGCTTGAAAATGCTTTAAACGGCGATTTCCTCGTCGTAATGGACGGCCAGCCAGACGGTCGGCTTTTCCGCGTCGGTCCATTCGACTCTGTGGCGGGTATTCGCCGGTATTTCGATCCAGTCGCCGGCCGCCAGGATCTGCGTGTGCGCTTCGTCCTCGAAGCGCAGTCCGGCCGCGCCCGAAAGCAGCGCGACCCATTCGGTGCGCGGCTGTTCCAGCCATTCCCCCGCGGGCGTAGCCTGACCCATCGACACGATGCGTTCGATCTTGACCTCCGGCGTCGAGGTCAGTTCGCTCGACTGTTCGGCCCTCAGGCGGTGGGGAATTTCGGCAAACAGGTTGCCCGTCCGGAACATTGCCTTCTCCGTGTGAGACGTTTCTTGCGGTGGTCTCTCTCTTTAACTCAAGATTGCGGGGCGCGTCGAGGATTGCGCCGCGTTAGATGGATGGCGTATTCGTGTTCACGGCCTATTTGAGGACGAGTTTGAGATGGCAATCGCGCGGGCTGGTCTTCCCATCATCGCATTCGCATCCACCGCAAAGTGGGAGGCCTGGCTGGTGGCGCAGCCAAGGTCATCGCCGGGGGTCTGGCTGAAGCTGGCCAAGAAAACGGCGGGCGTTGTCAGCATCTCGCGGCAGGAGGCGATCGAAGGCGCGCTCTGTCATGGCTGGATCGATGGCCAGCTCGATTCGTTCGACGACTCGCACTGGCTCGTCCGCTTCACGCCGCGCAAGAAGAGCAGCAAATGGTCGCAGCTCAATTGCGCCAAGGCCGAAAAGCTGATCGAGCAGGGCCGGCTTGCGGCCGCCGGCCTGCGCGAGGTGGAAGCAGCCAAAGCTGACGGGCGCTGGGACGCGGCCTATGCGCCGCAGAGCACGGTGAGCGTTCCCGACGACCTGCAACGCGCACTCGACGCCAAGCCGAAAGCCAGGCGATTGTTCGAGCAACTCGACAGCGCCAATCGCTATGCCATTCTCTACCGTCTGCACACGGCCAAGACCGAGAAGACCCGAGCGGCGCGGCTGGAGAAATTCGTCGCCATGCTTGCGCGGGGCGAGACAATCCACCCGCGCAAGACCGCTGTGCGATCATAGCTGCCTAAGGCTTGTACTCAGGCTTTGGCGGTTTCAAACTGGGCGGCCTTCGCGGCTTCCAGATCCATCCAGTTCACGCCCCACATGTGGCCATCGAGATCCTCGAAGCTGCGGCCATACATCCAGCCGTAGTCGTCGATCGGGGACGGATCGATGCTGCCACCGGCGGAGCCCGCCCTGGTGACGACATCGTTGACCTCGGCGATGCTGTCGGCGGAGATGCAGATCAGCACCTGGTTGCTGGTCTTCGCATCGGCGATCGGCTTGGGCGTGAACTGGCGAAATTTGTCGTGGGTCGAAAGCATCACGTGGATGACGTCTGAAAACACCATGCACGAGGTGGATTCGTCGCAGAATTGCTCGTTCTTCGTGGCGCCGATGGCCTGATAGAAGGCGGTGGCGCGGGATACGTCGGCGACGGGCAGGCTCAGAAAGATCATTTTCGGCATCAGAGGCTCCTCTGGTTGGACTGCTCAAGATTGGACTGCCATAGGACGTTCGCAGGGAGGGAGACCCGACAGCGGGCTGAAAAAATATTGCGCAAAAAAAAGCCGTCGCCCATGTCGGATCGCCGATCGGCCGTTCGTCCTGGGGGCGTAATGATTTCACGAAGGAGAGAGAAAATGACGACCGCACCCGCCGCTGCCCCCGCTTCAGACCGCGAACTGGTTCTGACCCGTCTTATCGACGCGCCGCGCGAAAAGCTGTTCCGGGCCTGGACCGAGGCGGAGCTGCTCAAGCAATGGTTTGCGCCTTTGCCCTATACGACGCCCGTGGCGGAACTCAACGTGCGGACCGGCGGCGCCAATTTCGTCGTCATGCGCGGGCCGGATGGGACCGACATGCCGATGCACGGCGTCTATCTCGACGTCGTCAAGAACGAGCGGCTGGTCTTCACCGATGCCTACACCGAAGCCTGGACGCCGTCGCAGAAGCCGTTCATGACCGTGATCATCACGTTCGAGGATGAAGCCGGCAAGACCCGCTACACCGCCCGCGTGCGGCACTGGACCGTCGAGGATTGCGAGGCCCACAAGAAGATGGGCTTTCACGAAGGCTGGGGCCAGTGCGCCGATCAGCTT
>JAQGJO010000094.1 GCA_028290595.1 Hyphomicrobiales bacterium
CCGTGGGAAAGCCGAGCGTCATGTTGCGGCGCTGCCCTGCGAACATGTTCAGGAGCAGCCGGAAGCCTTTCGGACATCCCGGAACATCCTCGAACACGACGCAAGGGCCATTCTCGGCGCGAAGCACTGCCTCGGCGGCAAGTCCGATATCCTCTTCCCAACTCGCGCCCTTCACTGTGCGGACCTCGCCGAGCCTTTCGGCTTCGGCTATCCATTCGCGAAGATCATTGTAACCGATGGCAGGCTTCTCGTTCGACATCACATTATCCTCTGCTGCCGTCGCTTATGTGCGGCTGCTGAAACAGTCTGGTCAGGCCTTGGCTGAAAGCTGCTCGGCCATCCAGTCGGCGGACTGGTTGCGATATTTGTAGAAGCGATTGTGGGCGACATGATTGCCATCGGGAACGACGAGCAAAGTGGTAGGCCCGCGCGCCTCGGAGGCCAGCTTTTCCGCGTCTTCGGGCGGGCACAATTTGTCGAGGCCGGCGGCAATGACGAAGAGCGGACATTCGATCTTCGATGCCACGCCTTCGAGCGACAGTGTAAACGCCTTCTTGTGCGCCTCTTCCGGCGTCGCGCTGTGGCTGCGGCGGATATAGGCGTCGCGGGTCAGGGACGGCAGCTTTTCCCACAGCGCGCCCCAGTTGTAGGGGCCGCAATTGGCGACACAGGCCTTGATGCGCTTCTCGAAGGCGACCGTGCGCGGCGCATAATAACCACCGAGGCTGATGCCCCAGATGCCGATGCGATCGGTGTCGATATCGTCACGCGTCATCAACCAGTCGATGACGGGGCCGACGACGTTTTCGTAATCGTAGCGGATCGGGAAATCGTATTCGGCTTCGCCCTGGCCTGGACCGTCGAAGGCAAGGATCGCCATGCCGCGATCCAGAAAGCCGGTCTCGAAGGTCAGCAACTCTTCCTTGGTCGAGTCAAGGCCCATGGTCATGAGGACGATGGGCGGACGCGCAACGCCCTTGGGACGGCGCAGCGTACCCGCGAGATGCTTGCCTTCATAGGGAATGAGCACCCGCTCGCCGGGCGGATCGAGATGGGGCAGAGCGAGATCCAGGCATTCGACGGCTTTGGCGTGGGCCGCACGCATCTGGTCCATGTCCTGCACGAAGAGATATTTGGCGAAATGATAGGTGGCGGCGGCGCGGCTCAGATGCTCGGCGGCGCTGATGTAATGCTTGCCGGCGAGCGCGGCGCGACCCATTTCCTCATGAATGGCGGCGCGCTTCGACCATGCTGCGCACCACTCGTCCCAATGCGAGATCGAGCCCACGACATCTTCGAAATCGCTGGCCGCGACGCCATTGACGGTAAAGCGCGACAGAAAGTGGTGGGCATGTGCGATGCGAGGGTCGGTCACGTTTGGCTCCTGGTGGTTGTGATGGTGCTGGACGCCGCTTCGGCGCCGAAAAGTTCGAGGGCTGCGTCGACAATGCCCTGATAGCCTGTGCAGCGGCAGAGATTGCCCGATAGCGCCGCGCGAATTTCATCTTCGCCGAGTGCGCGCCCCGCGCGATCCCGATCGAGTTCGAGCAGCGTCATGACGAAGCCCGGCGTACAGTAACCGCATTGCAATCCATGATGTCGCGACAGCGCGTCCTGGATCGGATGGAGCGCGGCATCTTTCGCGGCGACGCCCTCGATGGTCTGCACATGCCGCCCGTCGGCCTGCACCGCCAGCAGGAGACAGGAGCGCATGCTGGCGCCATCGACGAGCACGGTGCATGCGCCGCAGACGCCGTGCTCGCAGCCCAGATGCGTGCCGGTGAGGCGCAGCTCCTTGCGGAGGAAGTCGGCGAGATGAACACGCGAATCCACGCTGCGCTCGTGCAGCTTGCCGTTGACGGTGATGCTGATATCGCGCGGATCAAACATGGGCGTTCTCTCGCGCGCGTTGCAGCGCCTTGGCGAGCGCGCGGGTCAGCAGCACCCCGCAGAGGTCGCGCCGGTAGTCCGGAGGATAAAGCTCGTCGCCATCGCATTCGAGCGCGGCTGCGCAGGCGGCAGCGCGATCCCATGCGTCCGCGTCCGGCACGCGACCGACCAGCAGCGTCTCAGCCTCGGAAAGGCGAGCGGGCGCCGACTGAATGCCGCCGAAGGCGATGGCCGCGCGTGCAATGTGTCCGTCATGATCGAGTGAAATCGATACCGCCACAGACACGATGGCGAAATCTGCAGGCCTGCGGCTGAATTCAAGAAAGGCGCTGCCGCTTCGGGCCATCACCTTGGGGAAATTCACGCGCGTGAGAATTTCATCGGGCTGCAATTGCGATGTCAGATAGCCCTCGGGAAAATCGCGAAACGCGATCGTGCGGGTGCCGGCGCCGCCCTCGACGATCAGCTCCGCATCAAGCGCACAAGCCACGACGGGCAGTTCCGCGCCCGGATCGAGATGGCAGATACTTCCGCCGATAGTCCCGCGATTGCGCGTCTGCTGGTGCCCCACATGCGCGACGGCCTCGGCGAGAAGTGGGCAGCAACGCGCAACGAGTTCAGACCGCTCGACTGCGCGCTGCGTTGTCATGGCGCCTACGCCGATTGTGGTATCGTTCTCCATGATCCCGACAAGTTCCGGGATGCGACCGAGATCGACCAGATGATCTGGCCCCGTGACGCGCAGGTTCAGCATCGCCATCAGCGACTGACCGCCCGCGAGAGCGCGCGCATTGTCGAGGGACGCCAACAGAGCAACCGCATCGGCAATACGCTGCGGCGCGTGATAGGTGAAAGGCGGAGCTTTCATGCGGCGCTCCTTTCGACCGTGGCCGAGCGGATCGCGGCGCGCAGATGCGTGGGTGTCACCGGCAGGTTGCGTACCACGACGCCGAACGGCCGCAACGCATCGTCGATGGCCGACACTATCGCAGAAGGCGCGCCGATGGTGCCGCTTTCCGCCGCGCCCTTGACGCCGAGCGGATTGAGATGCGTCGGCGATTCCATGTGATGAATCTCGATGCGCGGCACGACGTCCGACGTCGGCAGAAGATAATCCGCATAGGTGACGCTGAGC
>JAQGJO010000138.1 GCA_028290595.1 Hyphomicrobiales bacterium
TGTGGCGGGCGTCCGGCGTCGGCTCGATCGAGGATGCCTATGCGCGCGAGGTGACGCTTGGCGCAACCGGCGTCGGCTCCGGCACGTTCATCTATCCCAATGTGACGAACCATGTGCTGGGCACCAGATTCAAGATCGTGCCCGGCTATCAGAGCAGCGCTGAAATCGATCTTGCCACCGTGCGCGGCGAGGTTTCGGGGCGCGGCGGCGGCAGCTATTCCAGCTTCGAACTGGAACATCCCGACTGGCTGCGCGACGGCAAGGTTGCCTTCGTCGCGCAGATCGGCCTCGACCCGGACAAAAACCTCGGCAAGGTTCCCTTGCTGCAGGACCTTGCAAAGACAGACGAACAGCGCCGCATTCTGCGTTTCATCTCCTCGCAGGTGAAAGTCGGCCGGCCGTTTCTGGCGCCGCCCGAGATTCCGGCGGATCGTCTAGCTATCCTGCGCCGCGCCTTCGATGCGACCATGGCTGACGAAGCCTTTCTTGCAGACGCACGCAAGGGGCAGCTCGAGCTCGCGCCGCTCAATGGCGAGGACCTGACGACGCTGATCAAGGAAATCGTCGATACGCCGCCCGATCTCGTCGCCAAGGCGCGCGCCGCCATCGAGCCGCCGTTGGGCGTGAAGGGTGAAAGCGCTGATTAGAGCTTACGAAGGCCACCAGAAGCCCTCATCCTGAGGAGCCTGCGCAGCAGGCGTCTCGAAGGACGGGGGCGTCAGGCCGCAACCGATCAATCCGTTCTTGCTTCACGCTGCAAAAAAACATCATCGATGATATTTTCGACCTGCTGTAACTCGCTAGACTAGTTATCGTTTTCTCACACGCCCTCGTCCTTCGAGACGCAGCGCAAAGCGCTGCTCCTCAGGATGAGGGCTTCTGGTTCTGTGTCGACGGTTGCAAAGCGTATCTATTTAAACGGGCCGAGCGCCTTAGCTGCGCGTTCAGCGAAGGAATTGTCGACGATCTTGTTGAGATCGACCTTGCCTTCGATCAACCCTTGCGACGCGTAGAAGTCCAGATCCTTCTGCAGGCTCTTCTGATTGACGATGCCGTTGGGGTCCATGCCGGTCGGCGTCATGCGGCGCAGGGTGTCGGCGTTCTTGACCGGCGTGTACTGGATGAGAATCTGAATGACGTCGTCAGCGGTCTCGCCGGCAAGCTTGCCGTCCTTCAGGGCCTTGTTGTAATAGCGGCTGCCGCGCAGATAGGCGCGCATGAAACGATCCGCGATGTCTTTCTTGGCGGCGAACGCTTCCGAAAACTGGATGACGGCGATCTGGTGATAGGGATCGGCCTGATCGTCGCGCAGAATTTCAACGGCCGAGCCCGCTGCAATCGCTGCCGTCGTTGACGGCTCTACCGTGACGCCGGCATCGACGGATTTATTGGCCAGCGCCAGCACGTGATCGGGAAAATTCAGGTTCAGCGTTTCGACATCGGAATATTTCAGGCCGACGGATGTCAATATGGTGTTGAGTGTCGACGTATTGCTCACGCCCGGCGCATTCATGGCGATCTTCATACCCTTCAGGTCCTTGAGCTCCTTGAAGCGGCCGCTGTCGACGAGATCCTTGCGAACAAGCAGCTTGGTCGCGCCATAACCCGGCGCCGAACTGGCCTTGTCGGCGACAATGATGATGTTGATGCCCCGCGCGATGGCATTGTAGAGCCCGGCCGACGCAGAGCCGGCGCCGACATCGAGCTGGCCCGCGCCCAGCGGCGCGACCATGGTCGCGCCGGAGCGGAAGTCGGTCATGGTGACGGCTAGGCCCTCGTCGCGGAAATAGCCCTTCTTGTCGGCGATGAACAGGGGAGCGTCGCTCACCGCGCCCAATGTGCCGACGCTGACCGGTGTTTGCGCCAAGGCTGGCGTCAAGGCCGGCGTCATGGCAGCGGCACACAAGCCGGCAAATGCCCATGCGAAAATGACGCGCTTCATGACCGTTTTCCCCCGATATTGATTTTTTCGAGCCCCGATGGGCATGGTGTCTGGAATAGGATAAATCGGACGGATTGAACAGTGGCGGAAAGCGCAGCGGCAATGGCAACAGCGACCACGACCGAAATTCGTCCCGGTGAAAGCACGGTCGACCTGCCGGCCGCGACCGATCAGGCAGTTTACTTCATCGGCACCATCCGCACGCCCTGGCGCACGCGCAAGGAATGCCCGCGCAAGGGCGATCTCGACGGGCCTGTCTGCACGATAGAGATCGCGCCGCGCTGGCGCGGCGCGTTGCAGGATGTCGGCCGCCAGACCCATCTGCAGATCCTCTACTGGATGCACGAGGCGCGGCGCGATCTCGTGCTGCAAAGTCCGCGCTGGAATGGTGAGGCGACCGGCACGTTTTCGCTGCGTTCGCCGAACCGGCCCAACCCCATCGCCTCGTCGCTGGTCGTCATCGAAGCCGTGGAAGCTGACCGGATTCTCGTTCGTGGCCTCGACTGTATCGATGGCACGCCGCTCATCGACGTGAAGCCGGAGTCCTGCCCGGAATGGCTGGCTGCGGCCGATAAAGGCGGCGCCAAAGGTGATGCAGAGTGACGACACGCCTGACCATACGGATCGACTTCGATTCCAAACGCCAGCTCGGTCACGGCAAGATCAGATTGCTGGAACTGATCGCCGCCCATGGGTCGATCTCCTCGGCGGCGCGCGCGATGGAAATGTCCTATCGCCGCGCCTGGCTGCTGATGGACGATGTGAACAGCATGTTTGCCTCGCCGGTGTTTGAAACGCAGCTCGGCGGCAAGGGCGGCGGTAATGCGCGCCTGACCGAGTTCGGCCGCAAGCTCGTCGCGCTTTACCGGTCGGTGGAGAAGGATACGGAACAGCGCTTCGCCGACGACATCGCCGCGCTCGAGCACGCGCTGAAGCCGCCGTCCGCTGCCGAACCAGACTGACAAGCGCCGCAACCTCTGTCATTCCCGACGCGCGTAGCGCCTGCCTGCGCGGAGCCGCTTCGGCGAAGGCAGGCGAGCGGGAAACCAGGCGTTGCAGCAGCGCCGGCGCTGGACGTTGATGTAAGCGCTGAACCATCAGGTCTGGTTCCCCGCTCGCCTGCTTCGCAGTCGTCGGGGATGACAGGGCGGCGTCGGGAATGACAGAGGTCAGCCCCGCACCCTGCGCTCGATCTTCTCAATCCGCCCCTGCCGTATGCTGACGATCTCGTCGCCAAGCCGTTCCGCCTCCTCGGACGCATGCGTCACATAGACGATGGGAATGCGATACCTGTCACGGACATTCTCGATATAGGGAAGCACTTCGTCGCGCCGCGCTTCATCGAGTGCGGCGAGCGGCTCATCCATCAGCAATAGCGATGGCGTCGCCAGCAAGGCGCGCGCCAGGGCGGACCGCTGGCGTTCGCCGCCGGAGAGATTGCGCGGCGAGCGGTCCAGCAGATGGCCGATGTCGAGCAGGTCGACGATTTCGTCCAGCTCAGGAGCGGGGCCGGTGCTGCGACGGAACCATCGGCTGTAGGTCAGATTGCTGCGAACCGAGAGATGCGGCAGCAGCCGTCCCTCCTGAAAGACATACCCGATCCGGCGCAGATGCGGCGGGACGAAGAGATTGCGGTCCGAATCGAACCAGACCTCGTCACCGAACATCACTTTACCGGTGTGTGGCCTCGTCAGCCCGGCGATGACATTCAGCAGCGTCGATTTTCCAGAACCGGACGGGCCGACGAGAACGCTCAGGGGGCCGTCGAGCTTTGCCGAGGCTTCCAGCGTGAAATCGCCGAGCGTCGTGTTGACCGTGATATCCAGACTCATGTGCGTCCGGCTCCGGCGGAGACACGGCGGGCCAGATATTCCGACAGCGCCAGCGCGCCGGCCGCGATCACAATGGCGATCAAAGTCAGGCGCAGGGTCGTCGCATCGGCGCCGGGCGTCTGCGTCGACGAATAGATGGCCGAGGCGATCGTCTGCGTTTCGCCGGGGATGTTGGAGACGAAGGTGATCGTGGCGCCGAATTCGCCGAGTGCCTTGGCAAAGCCGATGACCGCGCCGGCGAGCACGCCCGGCAGGGCCAGCGGCAGGGTCACTGTCAGAAAAACGAAAATCGGCGCTGCGCCGAGCGTCGCCGCCGCATCCTCCAGTTTCCGGTCCACGGACTCCAGCGAAAGCCTGATGGCGCGAACGGTGAGGGGAAACGACATCACCGCCGCCGCCAAAGCCGCACCGGTCCAGCGAAACGACAAGACCACGCCGCAACAGGCTTCCAGCGCCTCGCCGAACGGTCCGCGCCGGCCAAAGCCGATCAGCAGCAGATAGCCGGTGACGACCGGCGGCATGACGAGCGGCAGGTGCACCAGCACGTTGAGCAGGGCTTTGCCCGGAAACTGCCGCCGCGCCAGCAGCCAGGCGATGGCGATCGCCACCGGCAGGCTCGCCAGGGTGGCGATGAGCGCTATTTTCAGGCTGAGCAGGATGGCTGTGGTTTCGTCTGGGGAAAGATACGGCAAAGGGTTAGACCCGCGGCTGGCTCTGAGAAGGGAGGGGTTTTGCGTTATATATCATAGGATATAGCGCTAAAATCCACCACCGGCCTGAATTCGCCGAAATTTGCGTTGTTCTCGCGAGCTATGCAATTGGCACTGGGCGTTCCCGGGTCTATCAGATGGCCGGGAGCCAAATGGAATCGCAGCGGGGCGGAAGCTTTAGCGCGCCAAATCAGGATAGTTTCTGTTGAGTTCTACAACCCAGTCATCGGAGGATATTTCAGGCGCATTTCCCGCTGACACGCG